>JBJTXF010000168.1:0-14410 GCA_046082145.1 Limnohabitans sp.
CACCGGTTTTTTTAAATTCTTTCCAATTAAGGACAGTCCATTGAATGCATACCTAAAAATTCTTATCGCCCTGCTGTGTTGTTTGAAATGGGCCATGCTGCCCTTGGTGACCTCGGCCCAAACACCAACCAACCCGGTCACGGTCAAAGTGCTGAAAGTATTTCAGTCGGACGGACCGTCTTCAGCACAGTCAAAACTGGTGGGTGATTGGGACATGGCGGGTTTGAAAGCCTTGCCGCAGCACAGTTTCACCACACACACGCCTTGGTTTAAACAAGCCGTGACATTCACAGGACCCTTGGTGCGCGATGTTTTGTCGAACGCCAAAGTCAAAGGGGTGACCCTCACGGCCATGGCGCTTGACGAGTACAAATCCAAGATTCCGCTCAGCGATGTGCATACATTCGATGTCATCCTTGCGCATTCCATCAATGGTGAACCGCTGAATCCGAAAAACAAGGGCCCACTGTTCATCGTCTATCCCTACGACAGCAAAAAAGAACTGCAAAGCGTGCTGTACTACCAACGCTCAGTATGGCAACTCACCACCTTGACTGTGGAGTGAAACCATGGCCATGATCCAGCGCTTCAAAGCCACCCCGTCTTGTATTCGCATGTTTGCCTTAACCAGTGTGGTGGCTGCTGCCATGCTGGTGTTATTGGGGTTTGAATTGATGCAGCGAAATGCTTTGGTTGAGCAAAGCAATATGAGGGTGGACTCTTTGACCGCCCCCGCGTTTTTGCTGGACCGCGAATTTTTGCGGTTTCAGCACGCATTGAATGTGTATTTGGATAGCCGCGAACCGATATCGCAAGATGCCTTGCAGATGCGATTGGACATCCTCGCCAGCAAAGTCGATACCGTGCGTGAATCGCCAGGGTCTGCATTCATGTTCAAAAACCCATAGACCATCGCCACCGTTGACACCATGCACGACTTTGTGCAACAGGCCCAGCACGCCATGACTGTCGACGATCCGCAGCATGTGGCGTTGCGTGCCTTGCAACACAGGATGGCCGATTTCACCGATCAAACACAGGCCATTGGCACATCGGCTGACCTGATGGCATCGTTGTTCATGGAGCAGCAGATCAACAACATGCTGCAACAAAACCAGCAAATCATTGGGCTGACAGCGGCGTTGCTGGTGTTCTTGATGATCTCTGCGGGTGCCTTGTTACACCGCAACCGGGCTCACCTGTTTGAAAAAGCCGCCCTGGAAGCGTTGAACAAACAACTGCGCCAAGCACAACAAGATGCAGAGGCCGGGAGTCGTGGAAAAAGTTTGTTTTTGGCCAACATGAGCCATGAACTGCGCACACCGTTCAACGGCATCGTGGGGATTTTGAGTTTGTTAGGCAACACACCTTTGTCCGCGCAACAAGCTGACTTGGTCAAAACCGTCAACGATTCGGCGGGCCATTTTTTGAAATTGCTCAACGATATTTTGGACATGTCCGCGATGGAGTCGGGCAAACTGCACATGCAAAACGAGGCAGTTGAATTGCGCAGTTTGATGCTGGAAGTAAAAGCCATCATGCGTCCTTTGGCAATGCAAAAACAATTGGCGTTTGATGTACAAGGACTGCCCGATCAAGCCCTGTGGATCAAATCGGATGCCACCCGCTTGCGCCAGATTTTGTTGAACCTGTTGAACAACGCGATCAAATTCACCGAACGCGGGCAAGTTGTGTTGGGCTTGAAAACACATACCTATGAAAACAACCCGGCGCTGGTTGAGTTTTCCATCCAAGACACGGGCATTGGCATGGAGCCAACGGTCCTGGGCAAATTGTTTCAACGTTTCTATCAAGTAGACGCCGGCTTATCGCGGCAGTTCAGCGGCGCGGGATTGGGTTTGGAAATTTCCATGTCATTGGCACGCTTGCTCGGCGGCGACATCCAAGTACGCAGCCAACCCGCTGTGGGCTCGACCTTTGTGTTGAGAATGCCTTGGGTGCCATATCAGCCTTTGTCCCCAACCGCAGTCATTAACACCGCCAGCGACAAAACCAAACCCCCTACGCCTACCAACCTGCGAATCTTGGTGGCTGAAGACCATCCGGTCAACCAAAAATTCTTGTCGGTGTTGCTGCAACGCATGGGCCACCAAGCCAAGTTTTGCGAAAACGGTCAACTGGCTTTGCAGGCGCTGTCCGAAGAGGAATTTGATGTGGTGCTGATGGACATTCACATGCCAGTGATGGACGGACTGGAGGCCACACGTTGCATCCGAGCGCTACCGTGCCGCAAATCGCGCATTCCGGTGATTGCTTTGACCGCCGATGTATTCAAGGAGGCACGTGACAGCGCCGCTGCTGTGGGCGTGAACGCATTCATTCCCAAGCCGGTTCAAATCAACGAATTGCAACTCGCTTTGCAAACCCATGTCGTGCCCACAAACCGCAACCAGTCTCAGCCGGAGATGGCGCACGCCTGATCAGTGAAACACGTTCAAGGCGTGCTGTACATCACATTGATGCGTGCCACGTATTTCGACACGTTGCCATGCACCACGCACCCGACATGCCTGACCGAATCCAATCCAAACCCATGGCGAAAAAACAATGCCGAGCCTTTGACCGGTGACACATCCACCGAAGTTCCATCGCGTTTGTACAAACGGGTGTTGCCGCCCATCACGCCGTCAGCAGCCCCATTCAAATACAGCAACATGGTCAACCCTGAGCTGATGCGTTCGTCCCAGACTTGCATCTCGGTTCTGTCTTCACTCAAGCTGTAGCCGGGCCAACTGCCGTCGGTGTGCAAATTGAACACATCGCTGTCGTCATAACGGTACATGTTGATGCGGTGGCTGAGCGCTGGCCATAAATCCGCACCGGACAATGTCGGTGGTAACCATTGCGCCATGCGTTTAAACAACGGCGCCATCATGGCGTCGTCGGCCATCCAATGCACCGATTTGTTCATCCGCATGCCCGGCGGTGTGGCGATGCCGGGCGCCTCTTCACGGTAACCCATGCGTTCACTGGCACCCATGATCGCATCGGCTTCTTGGTCTGTCACCAAATCCTCAATGACAAACGCCAGTAACCCACCCAAATCGATGTCGTGTCGTTTGGGCTGCAAATGGGTGTGAACTGGCCAGCGAAGCAAGTCAGGGGTTTTGACGAACGCATGCACAGGTGTCATGGGCACCACGCCACCCATGGGCAATGAACCCGGCAAATGGGCAACTGCTTGGTGATCTGGCCAAGTCAAAGGGGGTTGATCAATCACCTGCTCCATCAAAATGCACCTGGGTAGGCACCGCCATCAATCAAGATGTTTTGACCCGTGATGAAACCCGCATGCTGACTGCATAAAAAGGCACAGGTTTGTCCAAATTCTTCCGGATGACCGAAACGGTGTGCAGGCGCACTGGCACGTCGTGCTTGCGCCAGTTCATCAACGCTCTTGCCCGTTTTTTCAGCTGTCGCTTGCAAAATGCTTTTCAAGCGGTCGGTGTCAAACGCGCCAGGCAACAGGTTGTTGATCGTGACATTGTGTTTGGCAATGCTGGGGTTGCGCGACAAACCCGCGATGAAGCCCGTCAAACCGCTGCGTGCGCCATTGGACAAACCCAGCACATCAATAGGCGCTTTGACCGCGCTTGAAGTGATGTTGACAATGCGACCAAAGCCACGCGCAGCCATGCCGTCGATGGTGGTTTTGATGAGCTCGATCGGCGTGAGCATGTTGCCATCCACGGCTTTGATCCAAGCGTCACGGTCCCATTCACGGAAGTCGCCGCTGGGTGGGCCGCCGGCATTGGTGACCACGATGTCGAAATCTTTGCCGGGCCCTCCCGCCACGGACCAAATCGCTTCACGACCCGACGGCGTGGTGATGTCTTGTGCCACGGTCAATACCGTCACACCGTGCTGACGCAAACCCGCTGCAGCGGCTTCCAAGGCGGGTGCGCCACGCGACACCATCACCAGATTGACTCCTGCCTGCGCCAATGCACTGGCACAGCCCCAGCCCAAACCCTTGCTGGCGCCCCCCACCAATGCCCATTTGCCTTTGATCCCTAAGTCCATGTTTTCTCTCCTGTTTGCGAAGCCACATACACACCACCGAGCACCAGCACCGTGCCCAGCCCTATCCACAGATTCAACGGTTCACCCAACACCCAGACGCCCAACGTCAGCGTGACCATCGGACCCACCATACCCACTTGCGCGGTCAGCGCCGCCCCGATCCGCTCAATCGCCAGCATCACCAGCAGCACCGGCGCCACGGTGCATGCGGTGCCATTGAGCAAAGCCAACCAAAGCACCTGCGGAGCCACCTCCATGGCGGACAACGGCTTAAGTATGGCAAATTGCACCAAGCAGCACACGCAAGCCACCGACGATGCCAATCCCACCAAACGCAAGGCCCCCACCCGCTTGACCATTTGTCCGCTGAACATCAGGTAGAGGGCATAACTGAGAGCACTTGTCAACACAAGGGCCGACCCGATCGCGGCACCCGTGCCGCTGAAGTTCAATTCATGCGCAAACACCACGCACACTCCGGCATAACTGATAGCCATGGCCCAGGCGCGGCGCGCTTGGATAGGGTGTTGATAAACCAGACTGCTGAGTAACAACACCAGTGTGGGATTCAAATACAAAATCAATCGCTCCAGGCTGGCCGTGATGGTTTGCAGGCCGAGGAAATCCAAAAAACTCGCCAGGTAGTAACCCAAAAAACCCAAACCTGCGATGGCCCATGCATCGCGTCGGCTCAAAGGGTTGGCCACGGCATGGGGTTGCCGGGAAGCCCACCATGCGATGGCCAGAAAAAATGGCAAAGCCATCAACATGCGGTACATGATGAACGTGACCGCGTCCACACCATGGCGGTAAGACAGTTTCACGATGATGGCCTTGCCGCTGAATGCCGTGGCGCCGGCCAGCGCCAAAAAAATGCCGCCGGTGTGCGCGGACCAACGCATCACTGGCAGATTTATGTCACCCAAGGTTTACAAGCCTGCGGCCAAACCATCACGGCGTGAATCGCTGGCGGCGACATAGCCCTCGACCTTGGGGTCGCCCATTCGCCAGATGAACTGGCCCGAACCAAAATCTTGGTAACTGTCGTTGATGACTTCCATCTGGTGACCACGTGCTTGCAAACCTTGAACGGTGTTTGCATCCATACCGGACTCGACATTGATCACCAAGCCTTCGTTGTAGCGCCAGCGCGGTGCATCGCATGCCGCTTGCGGGTTTTGTGCGTAATCCAGCATGCGCACCAGCGTTTGCACATGGCCTTGCGGTTGCATGTTCGCGCCCATCACACCATAGCTCATGACCGGTTGGCCGTCTTTGGTGAGGAACGCGGGAATGATGGTGTGAAACGGTCGCTTACCCGGCGCCACGAGATTGGCGGGATTCAAGCCCGTGTTGCGCACAGCAAACGCGTGGCCACGGTTTTGCAAACTGATGCCGAAGTTTGGCTCAACACAGCCCGAACCAAAGCCCATGTAATTGCTTTGGATGAAACTGACCATCATGCCGTTTTCATCTGCTGCAGTGAGGTAGATGGTGCCGCCCTTGGCTGGGTTGCCTGCTTTGAAATCTTGCGCGCGCTTCATGTCAATCAACTTGGCGCGTTCTTTCAGATATGACTTCTCCAGCATTTGCGCCGCCGTCACTTCCATGCTCTGAGGATCGGCGACATAACGGTAAACATCAGCAAACGCCAGCTTCATGGCTTCGATTTGCAAATGCTGCGAATCCACACCGTCGCGGGTCAACGCCCCCAGATCGAAATGCTCCAATATGCCCAAGGCCATCAAAGCAGCAATGCCTTGGCCATTGGGCGGAATTTCATGCAAAGTGTGGCCACGGTAATCAATGGAAATCGGCGTCACCCACTCGGCTTGGTAGGCCGCGAAATCAGAGGCTTTCAATGCACCGCCATGTGCATCGGAAAACGCCTCAAGCGCTTGCGCGATTTCGCCGCCATAAAACGCTTGTCCTTTGGTGCGACCAATCGTACGCAAGCCCTTGGCGGCTGCAGGAAATTGAAACAACTCACCCACCGCTGGCGCTCTGCCACGGGGCATAAACGCTTGCTCAAAACCGGGTTGCACACGCAACTCGTCCACCGGCGCGGCCCATTTTTCTTGCACCACCACACTGAGTAAGAAACCGCGTTCGGCGATTTCAATCGCCGGTTGCATCAAATCTTCAAAAGGCAATTTGCCAAAGCGTTCGCTCAACGCCACCCAACTCGACACCGCGCCAGGGACGGTGACCGAATCGATACCGCGTTTGGGGGGTTGGGTGACGTGGTCGCCGTATTTGTGTTGGAAATACGCCGGGGTCCATGCTTGCGGTGCGCGGCCCGATGCATTGAGGCCATGCAACTGTTGGCCATCCCACAAAATACAAAACGCATCCGAACCCAAGCCACAACTGACCGGTTCAACAATGGTCAACACCGCTGCCGCAGCGATGGCGGCATCGACCGCATTACCACCACTGCCCAATAAGCGCAAACCGGCTTGCGCCGCCAAAGGGTGAGACGTGGACACGATGTTGCGGGCAAACACGGGCAAACGCGTGCTGAGATAGGGATTGTTGAATTGGAAAGACATATGGTTTTGAGTGTCGAAAAAACCCGCAAAGCGGTGGTAAAGAAAATCAGTGATCAGGGCGGAACACCTTGTAATGCAACCGGCGTGTGATCCACCAAACCACCAATGCAATCACGGGAACTGCCCAAGCCGTGGCCATGGTGGGATCCGAAACCCAACCTTTGGCGGCCAAGCCTTCGGCGACATAGTGCACCAAGCCCGCAATGTAGTAGGTGATGGCCGCCACCGATAAGCCCTCCACCGTGGTTTGCAATTTGAGTTGCATGCCTTGACGCTTGTTCATCGCTGCCAGCAACGCTTGGCTGCTTTGCTCTTGTTGGAAGTCCACGCGAGTACGCAACAAATTGCTCATGCGAGACACCCGCTCGGACAAGGCGGTTTGCCGTCGGGCGACCCAGTCACAGGTACTTCGCGCCGGGGATAAGCGCCTGTCCATGAATTCACCAATGGACTGGAAACCCGTCATGCGTGATTCACGGATATCTTGAATGCGCCGATCTACCAATTCGAAATAGGCTTTGCTGGCTGAAAACCGTGAATGCTGAGAGGCATACAAACCTTCTACCTGACCCGCCAGTCGTGTCAAACGTTCCAACAACGCCGCTTCTTCCTCATGGCTGGCACTGCGAATGGCTTGGGCCAAATCGGCGAGTTCTTGCTCTGCCTGCGCCAGCGATGGCGCAGCGCTTCGCGCCACGGGCAGTCCCAACAAGGCCATCATGCGGTAGGTCTCGATTTCCAGCAACCGTTGAACCATGCGCCCGAGACGACGTTGTGACACTTGTCCCACCCGCAATAACATGCGCGAGCAACCATCGGGACCTATTTGAAAATCGGTATGCAATGTGGCCGTGCCTTCCGCCAACTGACACGCCACCAAAGAGTCTTCCCGAAACTGTTGGTGCAATTCATCACGGTCGCTGAGATCGTGGGTCAATTTGGCCCATAGGTGGATGCGGGCCAAACATTGGCCCGGCAATTGACTCAGCCACTGCTGGGGCAAGGAACGCAACGCCATGCCGTAATCTTCAGGTTGGGGCAAACCTTCGGGGGCATCAACCATGAAAGTCCAGGTGACAAATTCGGTATGCAATTCCCAGCGCAAACGACAATTGCCAATGTCAAGCCGCAAATGGTTGGTTTGGGCATCTGGCACGGGCAAATGGTGATCGCGCAACAAGGCCTGTAAATGTGCTCGGCTGGTCTCTCGCGCCATGTTGTCAGCCAGCATCACCACGTGGCTGATGGCCAACGGGGCTTGCATGGGTTCAGGGGGGCGCGCATGCACTTCGTTGTGCAACGTGCGTCTGTCAGGGTGTTCAATCATGGCGGCAGGCTCAGTCTTCTACAAACGCTTCTTTTCTTTTGGATTTGATGGCTGGCAACAGCACCAACAGCAGCAGCAACACACCCAATGCCAATAAGGCAGCCGACAACGGACGGGTGATGAACACCGACCAATCACCGCGTGCCAGCTTCAACGCCCGCTTGAGGTATTCCTCTAGCATGGGACCCAGGATAA
Organism: Limnohabitans sp.; assembly: GCA_046082145.1. Classification (GTDB taxonomy): domain Bacteria; phylum Pseudomonadota; class Gammaproteobacteria; order Burkholderiales; family Burkholderiaceae_C; genus Limnohabitans. The sequence goes on from JBJTXF010000168.1 coordinate 8,119, forward strand.
AACCCAGCAGCAGAGGCGCTGGTTCACAACCCAATTTCGTGAACACATAACCCGCCAAACCAAACAAAGCCACCAGCCAAATATCGAAAGTGGAATTGTTGGTGGTGTACACACCTATCGCACAAAACAACACAATGGCCGGAAACAAATAGTGGTAGGGCACGGTAAGTAATTTGATCCACAAGCCGATCATCGGCAAATTGAGAACGATCAACATCAAGTTGCCGATCCACATGGACACAATCAGACCCCAGAACAACTCTGGATTCACCGTCATCACCTGCGGGCCAGGTTGAATGTTGTGAATTGTCATGGCACCCACCATCAAGGCCATCACTGCGTTAGGGGGAATACCCAATGTCAGTAAAGGAATGAAAGATGTCTGAGCCCCAGCGTTGTTGGCCGATTCTGGCGCAGCCACGCCACGGATATTGCCTTGGCCTAAAGGTACTTCTGCTGGTTGTAGCTTGATTTTTTTCTCAAGCGTGTAAGAAGCAAACGAAGCCAGCACAGCACCACCACCAGGCAACACGCCCAACAACGAACCCAGCACCGTGCCGCGTAACACCGCTGGCATCATGTGGCGAATGTCCTCGCGTGTGGGCATGAGGCCCTGCACCTTGGCGGTGAACACCTCACGGTCAATCTCACTTTTGGCCAAATTGCTGATGATTTCGCCGTAACCAAACACGCCCATGGCCACCGCCACAAAACCAATGCCATCGGCCAATTCAGGCATATCCATGGTAAACCTAGCCATGCCTGAATTGATGTCGGTTCCCACCAGACCCAGCAACAAGCCCAAAATAATCATGGCAATCGCCTTGAGCAAAGAACCGGAAGCCAGCACCACTGCGCCGATCAAACCCACTACCATCAAAGCACAATATTCTGCAGGGCCAAAGGCAAAAGCCAGTTCTGTCAATGGCGCGGCAAAGGCTGCCAGCAACAACGTGCCGACACAGCCCGCAATGAATGATGACATGCCCGCCGCCGCCAATGCTGGTCCTGCTCGGCCTTGGCGCGCCATCTGATAGCCGTCCAGCGTGGTCACCACCGACGAAGATTCGCCGGGTAAGTTGACCAATATGGCGGTGGTCGAACCGCCATATTGGGCACCGTAATAAATACCTGCCAGCATGATCAAGGCTGACACCGGTGGCAAGGCATAAGTGACAGGTAACAACATGGCGATGGTGGCCACGGGTCCAATACCTGGTAACACACCAATCAGTGTGCCCAACAAGCAACCGATCAAGGCATATAGCAAATTGATTGGAGTTCCAGCGACTGCAAAACCGGTGGCAAGATTGGCAAGCAAATCCATGGCTATCCGATCAGGGGGTAAGAAAGAAAGGCCACACAGGCATGGTCAGGCCCAACAATTGGATGAACACCAGGTAACTGCCAGCGGCCAATATGCTGGCCAATACCAACCAGCGCCTGAGCGTGAAGCGGTTGGCATCTGCGAACAATGCCAGTCCACACAATGCATATATGGCCACCATCAACCCCATGGAAGGCAAGCCCCACGTGGGCAATCCGCCCAACAATACACCGAACATCACATTGGCACCCAAAATACAAAACAGTGGTCGCCATGCGAAATCGCCGATGCTTCCACCATCTGGGGTTTCCACCACCAACGAAAAAAACATGATGAAACTGCCCAGCAACACCAACACCAAGCCCAGCACCAAAGGGAAATAACCCGGGCCCATCTGTCCTGCAGTGCCGACGGCGTAGGCAGTGGCAGCGTTCCAAGCGAAAGCCGCGCCGGTGACGGTGAACATCAACCCTGACACAAAATCTTTTTGGCTTTTGATCGACACAAGAGAACCCCTCAGATGCGCGCAAGCGCCATTGTCACCTATGCCGCCACTGGTTTGAACAGGCGCAACCACTTCGGCGCAGGCAAACGCCAACGCGATTGAATAAGCGCGGCTCGCGCTTGCAATATTTCCAAGTCAGGACGACTTGGCGCACGTTGAGCCAACACCACGGTGTTGCCTTCGCGGGTCGGACTGAAAGCCCACATGGCCTCTTCCCCAAACGATTCACTGATATGCAAAAGCGACCGCTGAAAACTGGAAGATCGCCCAAACAAATTCACCACCATGCAACCGGTGGAGGTCAGCAGGTGTTTGCAATGGCCATAAAACACTGGGTCATCTAAAACAGGTGCAGCAGCTTGGTCGTCATACAAGTCGACATGCAATACATCGATTTGGCCTTGCCAATGTGCATGCGCGGCCACTTCAGCAGCATCACCCAGCACCACATTCAAGCGCTCATCGTCTGGCGGCAACTCAAACCATGTACGGCAAGCCGCGATCACATGAGGATTGAGTTCAATCGCTGTGGTTTGCATATTGAGCACATTGTGGCAATGCTTGGTCAAAGTGCCTGCGCCTAAACCCAATTGCATGGCATGCAAATCGGCCACCGCATCTGCGTCGTGAAAGAGCAACCACGACTGCATGCGTTGCACGTATTCCAATTCAATGTCGTAAGGTTTCTTTACCCACATCGACCCCTGTACCCAAGGCGTGCCCAAATGCAAATACCGCACCTTGCCGTGCTCGGACATGTTCACTGGCGGAAGTTTGGGAAGCATCGAGGACATGGCCGGGATTGTCGTCAGTTTCGGGCGTTAGCTCTGGAAGCCTGTAGCCAGTCATCGCCCATTCCCAATGCCTGGCGCACATTGCGCGTCGTTACCGACTGCACTTCCGCCACAGACACACCGCGCAAATCTGCCAACCACTGTGCGATGCGCGGCACTTGGTCAGGCGTGTTGCGGCCCTGGGATGCGCCGGCCTCGCGCTGAGCAGCGCTCACATACAACCAATGCGGCGGTATATCGGGCGAGTCGGTTTCCAGCACCAACGCGTCCAGTGGCAATTCAGTTGCCAAGCGGCGCAATTGCAGCGCACGGTCGTAAGTCAATGCGCCGCCAAACCCCAACTTGAACCCCATGTCAATGAATTGGCGGGCTTGCTGCAAGCTGCCGTTGAAAGCATGGGCAATGCCCCCTTGAACTGGCGTTTGACGCAAACCTTTCAACAGCAGATCCGCACTGCGCCGCACATGCAATATGACCGGCAATGTGTGTTGTTGCGCCAACTGCAACTGGGCGGTGTAAAACCACTGTTGTCTGGCCATGTCCAGACCCGGCACAAAGCCGTCAAGCCCTATTTCCCCCACCGCCACCAAACGCATATCGCTGCGGTGCAAGTGCAACTGCTGGTTCAACGTTTGCACATCTTGATCTTGCGCCTTGGATGTGTAGAGCGGGTGAATGCCCAATGCATACGCATCCCCATGTTGATGCGCCAGCAAACGCACCGCGTCGAAATTGGCCGCCTCGACGGCAGGCAGCACACACAAGTCCACCCCTACCGCACGCGCCGACGCTCGAACCGCTTGACGGTCAGCGTCAAATTCAGCAGCATCCAAATGACAATGGCTATCTATCCAATTCATGCTTTGGTGGTGGCCAATCAGGGCTGCAAGCGCCCCGCGACCAAGCGCAATTGCCGGTCGCAACGCGCGGCCAAACTCTCGTCATGCGTGACCACCACGAATGCCGTGCCTTGTTGTTTGGCCAATTGCAGCATCAGCGAAAACACTTTGTCTGCGGTGCCGCGATCCAGGTTGCCGGTGGGTTCATCGGCCAACACACACGCGGGACCTGTCACCAGGGCGCGGGCTATTGCCACCCTTTGGCGCTCTCCTCCTGACAGTTCAGACGGTGTGTGTTGTACGCGGTCTGACAAACCCACCGCATGCAGCATGGCCTGCGCCTGCAAGGCGGCTTCCTGCCGTGGCATGCGACGAATCCACAGTGGCATGGCCACGTTGCTTAAAGCATTGAACTCCGGCAGCAAATGGTGAAACTGGTAGATGAATCCCAAATGCCGGTTGCGCAATCGCCCCAATTCAGCAGCGTCGAGTCCTCGCAATACCTGGCCATGCAATTGCACACTGCCTGTGGTCGGCGTGTCCAACCCACCCAGCAAATGCAACAAAGTGCTTTTGCCGGAACCAGATGCACCCACCACCGCCAGTGTTTCGCCGGCCTGAAGTTGAAAATCCACATCTTGCAACACCGTGACATCGATATCGCCCTCGTGAAAACGACGACCTAAGGATTGCGCAGACAACACCGGTTCATTCATGGCGCAGTGCCTCCGCTGGATCAATGCGGCTGGCCCGCCAGCTCGGGTAAAGCGTGGCTGCCAATGCCAATACCAAGGAGATGATGACCACAGGACCAATGTCTGCCCATTGCGGATCACTGGGCATGCGGCTGATCAGGTAGACATCGCGCGGTAAAAAACTCGCCCCCAAAGCGCGTTCGATGGCGGGCACGATACTGCCAATATTGAACGCCACCAACAAGCCCAGTAACAAGCCTGACAAGGTGCCCACCACGCCCACCAGCGCACCTTGCACGACGAAAATGCCCATGATGCTTGCCGGGCTCGCGCCCAGGGTACGCAAGATCGCGATATCAGCGCGCTTGTCGGTGACGGTCATGACCAACGTACTGACCAAGTTGAATGCGGCCACAGCAACGATCAGAGTAAGGATGATGAACATCATGCGTTTTTCAATTTGCACCGCAGCAAACCAAGTGCGGTTGGCGCGGGTCCAGTCTCGCACCATCACTTCGTCGCCCAATTGCGGAGCGAGTTCTGCCGCCACCTCGCGTGCCAGTTGAGGGTCTTTGAGCTTGACACGCAGACCGGTGGGGCCCTCTAAGCGGAAGATGCGTTGTGCATCGCTGATATGCACCAGGGCCAGGCTGGCGTCGTATTCAAAATGGCCGGTGTCTAACAAGCCCACCACATGCAATTGCTTCAAGCGAGGTACCACACCTACAGGTGTGACCTGTCCACCCGGTGCGATCAATGTCACTTGATCGCCGGTCTTCACCCCCAATTGGCGAGCCAGTTCCGAGCCCAGGATCACCGCAAAAGATTCAGGCTGCAGTTGCGCCAATGTGCCGGGGTCCACTTGCGCGACCGCATCGGTCACCGCAGTTTCTTGCAGAGGGTCGATGCCCCGCACCATGGCACCGCGCATATCTTCGCCATGTGCCATCAGCACTTGCGACAACACGAAAGGGGCATACGCCAGCACCTGGTGGTGTTGAGCCAGTGGCTTTGCTAAAGCGGGCATGTCGTTCAACGAAGCGCTGGTATAGGCCAACACTTCAATGTGCGACAACACGCCCAACATGCGGTCACGCACTTCCTTTTGAAAGCCGTTCATGACGCTCAACACAATGATCAGAGCAGCCACACCCAGTGCGATGCCAAGCATGGAGACCGAAGAGATGAAAGAAATGAAGCGGTTGCGGCGGGCAGCACGTGCGGCGCGGGTGTAGCGCCAGCCGATCAACCATTCAAAAGACCATAGAATTGGAGTCATGGATAGGGATTGTGGCACCACGGCACAATCTCTTGCATGACAACCCGTGATTCTGTCCAAGTGCATGTGGTGGCTTACGCCTTATGGCCTTCATCACCGGCTCATGACGCTGACACAAGCCATCATCCTTGGGTGCAGGCACTTCAGGCCTTACCCATGCAAACGTCGTTACAAATACTGGGGGATGCATGCTTATCTTCTGTGGTTGAATTACCCGCCAACAGCCCATGTTGTGCCCATGACTTGGCGCTTGCGCCAGCTTTGGGTTGGCCGGTCCAGCCAGACCAAATGCCGATGGCCGCCTGGCATGCTGCACACTCAGGCATGACTTGCCAGAATGACCACGGTTGGGCGTTTATCGATTTGGTGCACTGTGAATTCAACCAAGGGCGTATACGCATCAGCCCGCCGCGCGATCTAACCCCCGACGACTCGCTGGCATTCATGCAGGCGATGCAACCGTTTTTTGAGGAAGACGGCATCCATCTCTACCCGTTTGCAGTAGGTCGTTTTTTGGCCCATGCACCGGTGTTTCAATCGTTGCCTTGTGTGTCTTTAGACCGCGCTTGTTTGCAAGACATGCACGCACTGAACGAAGCTGTGCAGTTGTCCGAACAAACTCCCCCCCAGCGTTTGCTGCGTCGTTTGCAAAATGAAATGCAAATGCTGCTCTACACACACGCCCTCAACGCCGAGCGGCCGCATCCCATCAATTCGTTTTGGGTCAGCGGTTGCGGCCCGCTGCCTTCGCCATCGCAGACGGGCGTGCAGCTGCACACCCATCTTCGCGACACCTACATGCAACACCATCCCACTGCCTGGGCCAGCGCGTTTGCAGAACTGGCTCACAAAC
>JBJTXF010000169.1:0-3599 GCA_046082145.1 Limnohabitans sp.
CCCATCATCAACCCGCCGCAGTCGGCCATATTGGGCGTGCATGCCACCAAAGACCGAGCCGTTGTCGAGAACGGTCAAGTTGTGGTGCGACCCATCAATTACCTGGCCATGTCTTATGACCACCGCATCATTGACGGACGCGAAGCCGTGCTGGGATTGGTGGCCATGAAGGAAGCACTGGAAGACCCAGCGCGTTTGCTGTTTGATATTTAAAGAAATGTTTTCCCATGAGCAAAATATTTGACGTGATCGTCATCGGCGCCGGTCCCGGCGGCTACATCGCGGCCATACGTGCTGCCCAACTCGGCATGAACGTGGCGTGTATTGATGAGTGGAAAAATGCCAACGGCGGTCCAGCCCCTGGCGGCACCTGCACCAACGTTGGTTGCATTCCTTCCAAAGCCTTGTTGCAATCGTCCGAACATTTCGAACAAGCCAACCACCATTTTGCGGACCACGGCATCAGCGCCAAAGACGTGAAAATGGACGTGTCCAAAATGCTTGCCCGCAAAGACACCGTGGTCAAGCAAAACAACGATGGCATTTTGTATTTGTTCAAAAAAAACAAAGTCACGTTTTTCCATGGCCGGGGCAGTTTTGCCAGCAAGTCTGACGCCGGTTACGAGGTCAAAGTCACAGGCAACGCCGAAGAGTCGTTGGTCGCCAAGCAGGTGATTGTGGCCACCGGTTCGAGCGCTCGCGCCTTGCCCGGTGTGGCTTTTGACGAACAAAACATCTTGTCCAACGATGGCGCTTTGCGGCTTGGTGCTGTGCCCTCCAAACTGGCTTTGATAGGTTCGGGTGTCATTGGCTTGGAGATGGGATCGGTCTGGCGTCGCTTAGGGGCTGAGGTCACCATTTTGGAAGGCTTGCCCACATTTTTGGGTGCGGTCGACGAACAGATTGCCAAAGAGGCCAAAAAAATATTCGACAAGCAAGGCCTCAACATTCAACTCGGTGTCAAAGTGGGCAAGATCCACAGCAGTAAAAAAGGTGTCGGCGTCAACTACACCAACGCAAAAGGCGAGCCGCAAAAGTTGGACGTTGACAAACTCATTGTCAGTATCGGACGCGTTCCCAACACCACGGGCCTCAACCCGGAGGCCATTGGATTGAAACTTGATGAACGCGGTGCCATTGTGGTGGATGCTGAGTGCAAAACCTCTTTGCCCGGAGTTTGGGCGGTTGGGGACGTGGTGCGTGGGCCCATGCTGGCTCACAAAGCGGAAGAAGAGGGCGTGGCAGTGGCCGAGCGCATTGCCGGTCAACACGGACACGTCGATTTCCATTTGGTGCCCTGGGTCATCTACACCAGCCCGGAAATCGCTTGGGTGGGTCGCACCGAACAACAACTCAAAAGCGATGGCGTGGCCTACAAAGCGGGCAGCTTTCCGTTTCTGGCCAATGGACGAGCCCGCGCTTTGGGCGACACCACTGGCATGGTCAAAATGTTGGCTGATGCAGCAACCGATGAAATATTGGGGGTGCACATCATCGGCCCTCAAGCCAGTGAATTGATCGCCGAGGCCACGGTGGCAATGGCATTCAAAGCCAGCGCCGAAGATATCGCGCGTATTTGCCATGCCCACCCCTCGCTGAGCGAATCGACCAAAGAAGCAGCCTTGGCGGTGGACAAACGCACGCTCAATTTTTAAGCGGCTGTTTGATGAACATGCGTGTGGCTTCCCAACCGGCCAAATCCATCACTGCCCGACAAGCTGCTGCAATGGTCAAGCCGGGCATGTGGATCGACTACGGTGCCACCTTGTGCCAACCCGATGTGTTTGACCAAGCGCTGGCCGAGCGCAAACAGGAATTGTTCGATGTCAAATTCCGTTCATGCATCACCATGCGACCTCGTGCGGTCTTGGAATGTGACCCAGAGGGCCTGCATTTTCATTGGTTCAGCATGCATTTTTCCGGCTATGACCGGCAATGGCATGACAAAGGACGGGCCCATTATTTGCCTGTGAATTTGGGAGAAATTCCCGATTACTACCGTCGTTTCATCGACCCGGTCGATATCGTGGTGTTGAAAACCTGTCGCGCAGACGATGATGGATTTTTCAATTTCAGCGCATCCAATCTGTGGCACCGCGACATCATCGAGCGTGCCAAATGTGTGATGGTTGAAGTCACGCAAGGTTTGCCTTATGTGCATGGCTTTCGCAATGGCGTGCATCGCAGCGAAGTCGACTTTGTCATCGAGGGCGACAACCGGGACGCCCCCGTGTTGCCCAACCCACCGGCCACCAACGTGGACATGGCAGTGGGCAAATTGATTGCCGCAGAAATTGAAGATGGCGCTTGTTTGCAAATTGGCATTGGCGGCATGCCCAACGCCGTGTGTGAACAATTGATGCACAGCAACGCAAGGGATTTGGGTGTGCATTCTGAAATGCTGACCGAAGGCATGGTCAATCTCTACCGCGCCGGCAAGATCACCAATGCCAAAAAGCAAATTCACACCGGCAAGATGGCGTTTTCTTTTGGCCTCGGCTCGCAAAGTTATTACGACAGTTTGCACCGCAATCCCGACATGGCTTGCTTGCCGGTACAAGACACCAATTTGCCGCATGACATCATGCGCAACAAGCGTGTGGTGGCGATCAACAACACCACGCAAATGGATTTGCAAGGACAGGCAGCTTCTGAGTCTGACGGGTTGCGCCATATCAGCGGCACAGGTGGGCAGTTGCAATTTGTGCGGGGTGCTTATGCGTCCGATGGTGGCAAGTCATTCATGTGCTTGTCTTCTACCTACGAAAAAAAAGGGCAACGCAAAAGCCGAATCGTGTTGTCGTTGACGCCTGGCAATATGGTGACAACGCCTCGCACCGACATGATGTACGTGGTCACTGAATACGGCATCGTCAACTTGAAAGGCAAATCGGTGCCCGAGCGGGCATTGGCTTTGATTTCGATCGCCCATCCGGATTACCGTGAAGCCTTGATGCGCGAAGCGCATGAGCACCGGTTGATACCGCGTGGCGTCTCGTTTAGTCGCCATTGAAAGTCTCCTGTGATGCTGTTGTACCCACCACAAGCCGTCTTATCGCCATGTCAGTGTCCGATATTTACCAGCAAGAACTGATTAACCGCGGCTATGCAGCTGACCCGGCGCAATTGCGCGCGGTGCAAACTTTAGACCTGTGTGCGAGCGAATGGACACAGTACAAACACAAACGTGGCAATTCTTTGAAAAAGCTGATCAACCATCCGGACATTCCCAAGGGCGTCTATTTGTACGGCGGTGTCGGACGCGGTAAAAGTTTTTTGATGGACTGCTTTTACAAAGCGGTCCCGATCGAGAGAAAAACCCGTTTGCATTTCCACGAGTTCATGCGTGAAGTGCACCGTGAACTGCGTGATTTGCAAGGCACAGTCAATCCGTTGGATGAACTGGGTATTCGCATGGCCAAGCGGTTCAAGTTGATTTGCTTTGACGAATTTCACATCGCTGACATCACTGATGCCATGATCTTGCACCGTTTGCTGATGGCGATGCAACACAACGACATCGGGTTTGTCACCACTTCCAATTTCAAGCCTGAGGACTTGTATCCTGACGGTTTGCACCGCGACCGACTTTTGCCGGC
>JBJTXF010000170.1:0-4159 GCA_046082145.1 Limnohabitans sp.
GTGCCTTCGGTGTAGATCGTGACGTTCATGGGTTTGGCCACGCCGATGGCGTAGGCCACCTGAACCTGACACTGCCTGGCCAGTCCCGCAGCCACCACGTTTTTGGCCACGTAACGGGCCGCGTAAGCGGCCGAACGGTCCACCTTGGAGGGATCCTTGCCCGAAAAAGCCCCGCCACCATGGGGACATGCGCCACCATAGGTGTCCACAATGATCTTGCGTCCGGTCAGACCGCAATCGCCTTGGGGTCCGCCAACCACAAAGCGGCCGGTGGGGTTCACTAGGTAGCGGGTGTTTTGCAGCCATTCCTTTGGCAACACCGGTTTGATGATTTCTTCGATGATGGCCTCAGTGAAGCTGGCCTTCATGTGGTGCTGGTCTTGCGATTGATCGGGGCTGTGCTGGGTGGATAGCACCACGGTGTCGATGGAGTGCGGTTTACCATTGACATAACGCATGGTGACCTGGCTTTTCGCGTCAGGACGCAGGTAGGGCAAGCGGCCATCTTTGCGCAGCTGGGCCTGGCGCTCCATCAGGCGGTGGGCGTAGTAGATGGGGGCGGGCATCAACTCAGGCGTTTCGTCGCAGGCGTAGCCGAACATCAGGCCTTGGTCGCCAGCGCCGATGTTGAGGTGGTCGTCGCTGGCATGGTCTACGCCTTGGGCGATGTCGTTGGATTGCTTGTCATAGGCCACGAGCACGGCGCAACCTTTGTAGTCGATGCCATATTCGGTGTTGTCATAGCCGATGCGTTGGATGGTGTCTCGCGCGACTTGGATGTAGTCCACGTGCGCATTGGTGGTGATTTCGCCAGCCAGCACCACGAGTCCGGTGTTGGTGAGTGTTTCAGCCGCCACACGACTGCGCGGGTCTTGTTTGAAGATGGCATCCAGAATCGCATCTGAAATTTGGTCAGCGACTTTGTCGGGATGTCCTTCAGAGACAGATTCAGAGGTAAAAAGATAGTCGTTCGCCATAAAAAACTCCTGTGATTGGTGATTGCGTTGCCAACCCAAGGATGTGGCGAACGCTTTAGCAGATGGCTGTCAACAGCCGACTCTTTCGAGTGTGTCGCCCTGCAAGTTGCTTCATTAACTCAGCGACAATCGGCATTCTAATCAACTCCGATTGCTATGAATTTCTTGATCCGCTGGCTGTCTCAATTGCCACTGCCATGGCTGCAGCGTATCGGCGTTGTGCTGGGGTGGCTGACTTGGTGGTTCTCGCCTCGCTACAGACGCCAATTTCAAGACCAAGCACAACAAGCGGGTTACACCATGACACAACTGCGTGGCGCTATTGGGGCGGCGGGTGCGCAGACCTTGGAATCCTTTCGGGTCTGGTTTGGCGCGCCGATGCCGGTGCAATGGCGTGGCGAGCATCACATCACTCAAGCTTATGACAGAGGCAAAGGGGTGGTGTTCGTCACACCGCATTTGGGTTGTTTTGAAATCACGGCTCCCACTTGCGCGTTGCGCTTTGGCCCTGAGCGCGGCCCATTGACTGTGCTTTACCGGCCACCCAGGCAAGCTTGGTTGCGGGATGTGTTGGTGCATGCGCGAGACAAGCCTTTTCTCAAAGCTGTTCCCGCCAGCATGGATGGTGTGAGGCAATTGATCAAAGCACTGCGACGCGGCCAATCGGTGGGTTTACTTCCTGACCAGGTACCGCCTCAGGGCATGGGTGTCTGGTCGCGCATGTGGGGCAGACCGGCTTACACCATGACCTTGGCCGCGCGACTCGCGATGCAAACCGATGCACAAATCGTGTTGGCTTGGGGTGAACGGTTGCCTCGCGGACAAGGTTATTGCTTGCATATTGAGCCGATGGCGGAAAAACTGTCTGAAGACCTTGAAACCGCCGTGTTGCAAATCAATCTCGCGCTCGAAGGATTGATCAGGCAATGTCCACAGCAATACCTCTGGGGTTATGCCCGCTTCAAGCAACCTCGCGATGAGGTGTTGCATTGAACCCATTGCGCCTGTTCATGGTGGCCTTGGCCTATTTGCCTTTGGCTGTGGTACGCGCCATGGGACGCCTGACGGGCCATGTGTTTTACGCGGTATCAGCGCGCAGGCGTGGTGTGGTGTTGACCAACTTGAAAGCTTGTTTTCCGCAGTTGACTGAACCGCAACGCAAACAGTTTGCCAAAGCGCATTTTGTGTTGCTTGGCCAATCGTTGTGGGACCGCGCTTGGTTATGGCATGCACCTCAATCCGTGGTGAATAAGCGCATGGTTTTCAGCGGCGACTTCACGGTGTTTGATGACCCCAGTCCTTTGATTGTGTTGGCACCCCATTTCATCGGTTTAGATGCAGGTGGTTTGGCCATGACTTACTTAAAGCAGATTCCGATGGCGTTTGTTTTTGTGCCGTTGCGAAACCGGTTTGTCGAAGATTGGGTCATGCGAGGGCGCAACCGCTCGGGGCGGGTGCGTTCCGTGCCCCGCATGGATGGTGCGCAACCTCTTATGCAGGCCTTGAAAGATGGCTTGCGTTTGCATTTTTCGCCAGACATGGACTTTGGTATTCAAGGCGCGGAATGGATAGATTTTTTGGGTGTCAGCGCTGCCACAACACACTCTTTGCCGCGGCTCTCTAAGCTGTCAAAGGCCCGCGTTTGTACGATGGTGACCCGCTTGATACCCACGGGGTATGAGGTGGCTATCGGGCCTGTCTGGCCCGCGTACCCGAGTGGCAATGTCACAGCAGATACCAGGGCCATGAACCAGGCGATTGAAGCGCAAGTCAAAATATCTATCGATCAATATTATTGGGTGCACAAGCGTTTCAAGACCCGGCCGGCGGGCGAACCGCCGTTTTACGAACATTGATTTGGGCGGGGAAGTGCTGCGATGCCATGTCGCGCAATTGGTCTTCCGAATACGCGTATTTGCTGGCAATTGTCCACAGGTCGAAGGCGCGCCGCCGACGGGCTGTCAGCACGGATTCAAATCCGGCGTGTTTCAAATGGGCCGTCAGCACTTTTTGGGTGAAGCCGCAGCGGTGCGCCATGTAATGGTTGCCGTTGGCAATCGCTTGTTGTAAGCCAAACACCATGTCCAGCGGTGTGATCGGGCCGGCTGGCGAGTTGTAAGCCGGTTCCAACAATTTGTCTTGTGCGATCCATTCAGCCACGGTTTGTATATCGGGACACGTCAATACCAAAAATCCATCGTCTTTCAGCACGCGCACAAATTCGCGCAAAGCCAACGGCACTTCGTAAGCATGCAAATGCTCAAGGTTGTGGCTGGAAAAAATCGCGTCCATGCATGTGTCGGACAACTGTTGCATGTGGGTGATGCTGCTCACCACATCGGGCTTGACGCGCGGGTCAATATCGAGGCGGCACTCGTTCCAATTTTCGGTGTTGAAACCCGGGGTGGTGGCATTTTTGTGTTTGGTGCCACAACCGACATGCAAAAAAGTAGCCATGTTAATTAAGTAGGGTGCTACCCCCATGCCCGTGAAGATACCTGTTTGTAATCGGTATCAGCGGAGCCAGTTGCCGATGGTTTGGGCCACCCATTCAGGCTGTTCATGCACCAACCAATGCGTACCGTCATGCACACGGTGCAATAGCAAATCGGGCACATAGGCAGACAGCCCTTCAATCAAGCCTGGCGGCAGTGCAGTGTCTTGCATGCCCCACAGCACCAAGGTCGGCACCGATATATGCAGCATGTCTTCGGGCAATTCAATGGCTGATGCAGCAGGGTCTGCGGCGCGCGGAGGACGCAGCGGAGACGCACGGTAATAGTTGAGCGCACCTTCCAAACCTTGTTGCCACACCGTGCGGTAAGCGTGTTTGATGTCTTCGGTCAGCCATGCGTGCGGGCCGCTGTCTGCGCCCATGTTGGTGAAAAAAGTCCAAAGGCGTCGGTAGTCGTCTTGTGCCAGCAAATTTTGTGCGTCGTCGCGGATCAAAAAATTCATGTAATTGCTGGCGCTTTGTTGATGTGCATCGGCTTTGAGATCCCTCAAAAACGTACCCGGGTGCGGAGAGTTGATGATGGCCAGACGAGCCATTGCCTCAGGGTATTGGTTCGCTGCATTCCATGCCACCGCACCACCCCAGTCATGCGCCACCAAACACACCAAAGGCTGGCTGGGCGAAAAATGCTGTTTGAGCGCGATGATGTCTTTGACCAATTCTTTGG
>JBJTXF010000171.1:0-7716 GCA_046082145.1 Limnohabitans sp.
GGGCATGCGCATGCCCATGACCTGGCGCTTGTGTGAAGTGGGCAGACTAACCAGCGGTCAACCCACCATTGTTTTACATGGCGTGCTTGCGCAATGGTGCAGCGAACGGCGTTTGAGTGCCCATGTGTCGTTGAGTGACGAAAGCGATTACGCCACCAGTTATGTCATTGTTGAACAATCCCCACCATGAGCACCTCATACACACACGCTCCGTTGATCCTGGATATCGCAGGCACCCAATTGACCGATACCGATCGCCGCCGACTGGCGCATCCGCTGACAGGCGGCATGATTTTGTTCACCCGCAATTGGCAAGACCGTGCGCAACTCCAAGCTTTGTGTGCTGACATCAAATCGGTGCGTCAGGATTTGCTGATTTTGGTAGACCATGAAGGCGGCAGGGTTCAGCGCTTTCGCAGCGACGGTTTTGTGCATTTGCCATCCATGCGTGCATTGGCTGATCTATGGGCCAAAGACGACAAAGGGTTGCCGGGCAGCGGTGTGTTGAATGCCATGCAAGCTGCCACGGCATGCGGCTATGTGTTGGCCGCGCAATTGCGTGCCTGCGGTGTCGACATGAGTTTCACGCCGGTGCTGGACCTGGACTTTGGCAGCAGCAGCGTTATCGGCGACCGAGCGTTCTCGCGCGATCCGCGCATGGTCAGCATACTGGCCCACAGCTTGATGCACGGCTTGCTGCAAGCTGGCATGGCCAATTGCGGCAAACATTTTCCCGGCCATGGCTATGTCAAAGCCGATTCGCATGTCGACATACCGGTAGACCACCGAAGTTTGTCGCGCATCCTCAAAGACGATGCCTTGCCTTACAGCTGGTTGCACCACACCTTGAACAGTGTCATGCCAGCCCATGTCATTTATTCCAAGGTCGACAGTCGGCCTGCAGGGTTTTCCAAGCGCTGGTTACAAGACATCCTGCGCCACCAACTGGGTTTTCAGGGGGCCGTGTTCAGCGACGATTTGTCCATGGCCGGAGCCAGGTTGATCGATGGCAAAACCGTCAACTATACCGAAGCCGCGGTGCAGGCATTGAACGCAGGCTGCGACTTGGTCTTGTTGTGCAACCAAAGCACACCTGACAGCGAAGGCGGCGGCGCTGCGATAGAAGAGTTGCTCAGCGGCTTGGCGCAGGCTCAGACCCGTGGGGATTGGCATCTTTCTCCTGTCAGCGAATCCCGCCGGCGCGCTTTGTTGCCCGCCTCAGCGCCCGCCAATTGGGATGATTTGATGACGCAACCCGCGTATTTACAGGCTTTGGCGCTATTGCCCTGAGTTTTGCTTGGGGGCTAAGTCTTTTGCGGTTGGTAGGCCGGCGTAAGCGGTTAAAATAGCAGACTTGCCCTACTTATCAGGGCCGTCGTCTAGCAAAAGGAATCCCATGGCAACCAAATCTGGCAAAACCTCTGTTGACGAGAGTGGTCTTCGTTTTACCAGTCGTGAAAATGGCTCCCCGTTCGCCGGGATGGGCAAAATGGGCGAAACCATGTCCTGCATCAAATGCGGCATGCACAAGCCCCGCCGCCAAGGCAGTCAGCAGCGTTTTGCAGGCAGTCTGGCATTTTTCTGCCATGACTGCAAACCACCCAAGCCTGCGGCACCTGCCGCGCCTGCGACTACCAAGGCAGCTTAAGCTTCAGTGAGCGGTGATTTCTCGGCGTAACGCCGGGAACAAAATCACATCCCGAATACTGGGGCTGTCGGTCAGCAACATCATCAAGCGGTCAATCCCGATGCCGCAACCGCCTGCGGGCGGCATGCCGTATTCCAAGGCCCGCACAAAGTCATGGTCAAAGTACATGGCCTCATCGTCTCCGCCTGCTTTGGCATCAACCTGCATTTGAAAACGCGCCGCTTGGTCTTCGGCATCGTTCAGTTCTGAAAACCCATTGCCAAATTCACGCCCCGTGATGTAGAGCTCAAACCGTTCTGTCACATCCGGGCGGGCATCGTTGGCACGTGCCAACGGTGAAATTTCCACCGGATGTTCGCAAATGAATGTCGGTTGCCACAGTTTGTCTTCCACCGTTTCCTCGAAGTACATGACTTGCAAGCCAGCCAGGCTGCGCTTGGAGAGTTGGTGCTTTTCTTCTGAAAGACCCGCTTTTTTCAAGGCGTTCACCAGCCAGGTGGTGTTGTCGACGTTATCCGCCGCTTCTGTGTATTTCAAAATAGCTTCGCGAATGGTCAGTCGTGCAAACGGCTGAGACAAATCCACCGGCTTGCCGTCATAGGTCAGCAACTGGCTGCCCACGGCTTTTTGTGCTGCATCGCGAATCAGCGATTCGGTGAACGCCATCAAATCCTGGTAGTTCCAATAAGCCGCGTAAAACTCCATCATGGTGAATTCGGGGTTGTGGCGTACCGAAATACCTTCGTTGCGGAAATTGCGGTTGATCTCGAACACACGTTCAAACCCACCCACCAACAAGCGTTTCAAATACAACTCGGGCGCGATACGCAAAAACATCTGCTGGTCCAAGGCGTTGTGGTGCGTCTCGAAAGGACGCGCATTTGCACCGCCGGGAATCGGGTGCAGCATGGGCGTTTCGACTTCAAGGAAATCGTGTTGCACCATGAAGTCGCGGATGCTGCTGATGGCTTTGCTGCGCGCCATGAAGCGCTGTCGCGCGGTTTCATCGGTGATCAGGTCGATATAGCGTTGGCGGTATTTGATCTCTTGGTCATGCACCCCGTGAAATTTGTCTGGCAAGGGCCGCAGGCTTTTGGTCAACAAACGCAGTTCGGTGACATGTACCGACAGTTCGCCGGTTTTGGTTTTGAACACATGGCCGACCGCGCCAACAAAGTCGCCCAAGTCCCAGTGCTTGAATGCCTCGTACAACTCAGTGCCGATTTCCTCGCCTTTCACATACACCTGCATGCGTCCAGTGCCATCCTGCAAAGTGGCGAAACTGGCCTTGCCCATCACCCGCTTCAAGACCATGCGACCCGCAATACGCACCGAGTGTTTTTCTTCCGCCAGTGTTTCGGTGGATTTGGCGCCATGCGCGGTATGCAGCGCTGCAGCATGGTGTGCAGGTTTGAAATCGTTTGGAAAAGCGACCGGCCCACGGTCGGCTTGGGATTGGCGCAACGCAAGCAATTTTGCGCGGCGCTCGGCGATCAATTGGTTTTCGTCAATGGGGGCGGTAGAAGGCGTGGTATCGGTCATGGGTAAACAGACAGGCTGTCGATAAAACATCAAACATCATGCGCTTTGAGCACAAAGCCCATGCATGCACAAAAAGATGATTCTAAGAGTTGGTCGACAATCGTCCCTTTAGATGAAAAGCCGAGCACAACATGAGCGACACCCCCACACGTCCCGAACTGCCAGACCATTTGTCCATCGAGCCCAGCAGCCCTTTCTACAACGCCGAGTTCTTACAGCACGACATTGGCATCCGCTTCAACGACAAAGAACGCAACGATGTCGAGGAATACTGCATCAGCGAGGGCTGGATCAAGGTGCCTGCGGGCAAAACATTGGACCGCAAGGGCAAGCCCTTGCTGTTGAAACTCAAGGGGCGGGTTGAGGTGTTTTATCGCTGATGCAGATCAACTGACCGAATCAGCCGATTGGCGGGTCAACATGGCCAAGGTGGTGGCGATGGTTTTGCGCAAATCACGGCGGTCGCAAATCATGTCGAGCGCGCCTTTTTCCATCAAAAATTCGGCGCGTTGAAAACCTTCAGGCAAGGTCACGCGCACGGTACTTTCAATCACGCGAGGACCTGCAAAGCCGACCAAGGCTTTGGGCTCGGCAATCACCATATCGCCCATGAACGCAAAACCGGCGGAGACGCCGCCCATGGTGGGGTCGGTCAGCACGCTGATGTAGGGCAAGCCTTTTTGCGCGAGGCGGGTGAGGGCGGCGTTGGTTTTGGCCATTTGCATGAGCGACAACAAACCCTCTTGCATGCGTGCGCCGCCAGTGGCGGTGAAGCAGACAAACGGTACCTTTTGTTCAATGGCGGTGTGTACGCCGCGTACAAATCGCTCGCCAACCACTGAGCCCATGGAGCCGCCCATGAAATCAAATTCAAAACACGCGGCGACCAAATTGATGCTGTGTACCGAGCCACCCATGACCACCAAGGCATCGGTTTCGCCGGTGTTTTCCAAGGCCTCTTTCAGGCGCTCAGGGTATTTGCGGCTGTCTTTGAATTTCAGGGGATCCATCGGCAGCACTTCCTGGCCGATTTCATAGCGACCCTCGGCGTCCAGAAAACCATCGAGTCTGGCGCGTGCACCGATTCGGTGGTGGTGGTTGCATTTGGGGCAAACGTTGAGGTTTTCTTCCAAATCTTTTTTGTACAGCACGGTTTCGCAGCTGGGGCATTTCACCCACAGCCCCTCAGGGACGCTGCGCCGGTCGGCGGGATCGGTGTGCTGGATTTTGGAAGGAAGCAGTTTTTCAAGCCAACTCATAGAGCGTCTCTAAACAGAACAGTGCGGTTATACCGAATCCAATGCCTGGCGTATGCCATGCATGAACAAGCGCGCTTCTTCGGCGGCTTTGCCAGCCGGTGCGGCTGCTATCAATTGCAGCAATTTGCTGCCGATCACCACCGCATCGGCCACTTGGCCAATGGTTTTTGCCGTGGCGGCATCGCGGATGCCAAACCCCACACCCACAGGGATCTTCACGAATTGGCGAATGCGCGGCAGCATGGCTTGCACTTCATCGGTATCCAATGCGCCCGAACCGGTCACGCCTTTGAGAGACACATAGTAGACATATCCGCTGGCGACTTCAGCCACTTGTTGCATGCGGCGGTCGGTGCTGGTGGGTGCCAGCAGAAAAATCAAATCCATGTGATGGGCGCGCAATGCATTGGCGAAATCCACGCATTCTTCGGGCGGGTAATCCACGATCAACACGCCATCAACACCAGCCGCCGCCGCGTCTTTTACAAATCCGTTCGCACCGTGTTTGAGGTTGTGGTTTTCCACCGGGTTGGCATAGCCCATCAACACAATCGGCGTGGCTTGGTCAGTGGCGCGAAATTTGCGCACCATGGCCAGCACCTCGCCCATGCCTACACCGTGTCGCAGGGCGGCCTCGCCGGCTTTTTGAATGACCGGGCCGTCGGCCATCGGGTCGCTGAACGGCACGCCCAATTCGATGATGTCCGCGCCGCCTTTGACCAAGGCATGCATCAATGGCAAGGTGTGTGACGGTTCGGGGAAACCGGCCATCAAATAGGGAATCAAGGCCTTGCGCTGCTGGGCCTTGAGTGCGTTCAAAGTGGTGGTTATGCGGCTCATGCGTTGGCCTTGTTCAATGACGCCAATGAGATGGCTTGTTCGCCTTTGACCGCTTGGCCTTGGCAACTGGGACGACAGAAAAAGTCGGCGTTGGACAAATCAGCAACCGTGCCGATGTCTTTGTCGCCTCGGCCGGACAGGTTCACCAAAATCGATTGTTGCGGTGTCATGGTTTTGGCGAGCTTCATTGCGTGCGCAACCGCATGGCTGGATTCCAGCGCCGGAATGATGCCCTCGGTGCGGCACAAATAATGAAACGCCGCGAGGGCTTCTTGGTCGGTGATGCCGACATATTCCGCGCGACCGATGTCTTTCAAAAACGCGTGTTCGGGACCGACGCCGGGGTAGTCCAAGCCCGCGCTCACGCTGTGGGTTTCGGTGATTTGGCCGTTCGCGTCTTGCAGCACATAGGTACGGTTGCCGTGCAGCACACCGGGCACACCACGCTGCAAAGATGCCGAGTGCTTGCCGCTGTCCATGCCTTCACCAGCGGCTTCAATGCCGATCAAGCGGGTTTTTTCAAAAGGAATGTAGGGGTAAAAAATACCCATCGCATTGGAGCCGCCGCCCACGCATGCCAGCACCGCATCGGGTTGGCCGCCCAAGTGCATGTCGGGCATTTGCGCGATGCACTCTTCGCCGATCACGCTTTGGAAATCGCGCACCATCATCGGGTAAGGGTGAGGCCCTGCCACGGTGCCGATGATGTAGAAGGTGTTTTCAACGTTGGTCACCCAATCGCGCAAGGCTTCATTCAATGCGTCTTTCAAGGTGCGGCTGCCGGACTCCACCGGCACCACGGTGGCACCCAGCAATTTCATGCGGTAGACATTCGGGCTTTGGCGTTTCACATCTTCGCTGCCCATGTACACCACGCACTCCAAACCATAGCGGGCACAGATGGTGGCGGTGGCGACACCATGTTGCCCGGCGCCGGTTTCAGCGATCACGCGGGGTTTGCCCATGCGTTTGGCCAACATGGCTTGGCCGATGGTGTTGTTGATTTTGTGGGCCCCGGTGTGGTTGAGGTCTTCGCGCTTCAAGTAGATTTGTGCGCCGCCCATTTCACGACTCATGCGGGCCGCATGGTAGATGGGAGAAGGGCGGCCCACAAAATGCGCCAACTCGGATTTGAATTCGGCGATGAACGCGGGGTCGTGTTGGTATTGGGCGTAGGCTTCTTTGAGTTCTTCGATGGCGTGTGTCAGGGTTTCACTGACAAAGCTGCCACCGAATTGGCCAAAATGCCCGCTGGCATCGGGTTGCTGATAAGTTGACATGGTGTACTTCTGAATAAAGAGCAGCGATAAGCTGCCAGAGATCGATCAATCGGCGAGCGTGGTGTTGCGCACGGCCGCCACGAAGGCGCGGATTTTGTCGGGGTCTTTGATGCCCTTGGCGCTTTCGACACCCGAGCTCACATCAACCGCCAGCGACAAGCCGCACCGGTACACGGCACGAATGCCATCGGCCACGTTTGCAGGTGTGAGTCCACCAGACAAAACGAGGTGAGCATTGACGTTTGTTGGCAGCTGTGACCAATTGAATCGGTGGCCGCTGCCGCCGTAGGCATCGACCCAAGTGTCGAGCAACAGTGCATTGGCGAGTTGGTAAAGGGAAGCGTAGTTTACGAGGTCAAACGGGGCACTGCCCTCAGGGGTTTCCTGTGGAATGCGGGCGGCACGTATCCAGCGTCTGCCCAATGATTGGGCGGTTTTTTCACAGAATGCAGGGGTTTCATCGCCGTGAAATTGCAGCCAGGCGCCGGGGACGCGTTCAGCGGCTTGGCGGACATCTGCTTCTGTGGCGTTCACAAACAACAGCACAGGCGTGACAAAGGCTGGCAACAACGCAGCAAGCTCAGCCGCCCGCTGTGCGCTGACATGTCGGGGCGACGGCGGGTAGAGCACGAAGCCAACGGCGTTGGCGCCTGCAGATGCGGCGTCCAACACGTCTTGGTCGCGCGTGAGACCGCAAATTTTGATGGGAATAAGGTTCATAAAGATTGGCCTGGCAACCCATCATAAGAGGGCGGGTCAGCAGGCAAGCCCCAGCGGGGATCGTAGACGGGGCCGACGAAATACAAACCATCTGGCGCAAACGTAGGTGCCGCGACTTTACGGTCGCGCGCCGCCAACACTTCGGCCATCCATTCGGGCGGATGTGCACCTTGCCCAATCGCGACAAAGCAACCCATGATGTTGCGAATCATGTGGTGCAAAAACGCATTGCCTGCAAAGTCAAACCGCCAATAAGCATTCATGAAAGGCGTGAAAAGACAGAGATCAAGACAAGATTCTTCGTGTATCCTTGTCCTTGTCCGAGTCATGAAGCGCCCCAAATCTTTGACGAATGGCGACAAGGCTTGGAGGACTTAACTGAGGATGACCGTGAGAATCCTGTTGGAAGGAAGAAAGATCTGATGCT
>JBJTXF010000172.1:0-2817 GCA_046082145.1 Limnohabitans sp.
CAAAGTGCAGGTGCTGACTGACCGCACCGTCACGATTCGGGCATCGGTGCGGGATGTGCAGTTTGAGTTGCTGTTGTCGGTGGCCTTGGTGGTGATGGTGATTTTTTTGTTTTTGCGCAGTGCAGTGGCCACGGTCATTCCGGCGGTGGTGGTGCCTTTGTCTTTGGTGGGCACTTTTGGCATCATGTATTTGGCCGGTTTTTCCATCAACAACTTGACCTTGATGGCATTGACCGTGGCCACCGGTTTTGTGGTGGACGATGCAATCGTCATGATTGAAAACATCACCCGCTATCTGCAAGACCCGGGCAAATCGCTTTCACCGATGCAAGCGGCTTTGGAAGGCGCGAGGCAAATGGGATTCACCATCATTTCGCTGACGTTTTCTTTGGTGGCGGTGTTGATTCCATTGCTGTTCATGGGCGATGTGGTGGGTCGTTTGTTTCATGAATTTGCGATCACGCTGGCCGTGGCGATTTTGATATCTGCGATGGTGTCGCTCACCCTCACGCCGATGATGTGTGCGCATGTGTTGCGCCCAGCGTCTGCGTCCTTGAGCCACGGCTCAAATATGCAGGCCTCACCGCGCTGGTTGACATGGGCCATCCAACGTTATGCAGTGGCCTTGCATGCGGTGTTGAACCGGCCTTGGCGCACTTTGGTGGTGTTTGTGTTGACCGTGCTGGCCACCGTGGCGGTGTATGTGGCCATGCCCAAAGGTTTTTTTCCATCGCAAGACACCGGTGCAGTGCAAGTCATCACCGAGGCCACCCAAGCCACGTCTTTCGCCGCCATGTCTGAGCGTCAGCAAGCGCTGGCCGAGGTACTGCTCAAAGACCCTGCGGTGCAAAGCCTGAGCTCATTCATTGGGGTGGATGGGCCGAACACTACCTTGAACACCGGTCGCATGACCTTGAACCTGGTGCCCAAATCGCAACGAGATGCACCTTTGTCCGATATCTTGCACAGACTTTCTCTCGCTTCGGCAACCATCAGCGGCATGCGCATGTATTTGCAACCATTGCAAGACCTGACTTTGGAAGACCGGGTGGCGCGCACCCAATACCGGTTTTTGCTGAGCGGCCCGGACAACGAACAACTGGGCTTGTGGTCGCAGCGCTTGCTGGAGCGTTTGCGCGAACAACCGGCTTTGTCGGATGTGGCCAGCGATTGGCAAGACCAAGGATTGCAAGCCTATGTAAAGATCGACCGGGATGCGGCCAGTCGCTTGGGCGTTTCAGTGGCGGCGGTGGACAACGCGCTCTACAACGCATTCGGTCAACGACTGGTGTCCACCATCTTCACGCAAAGCAACCAATACAGGGTGGTGCTTGAGGTAGATCCTGCGCACCGTATCGGTCCAGCATCGCTCTCTCTTTTGACCGTGCCTTCGGCGAGTGGGGCGCAGGTGCCCCTTAGCAGCGTGGCCAGTATCGAGCAGCGCCACAGTGTGCTGAGTCAAGTTCATGTGAACCAGTTTCCTGCGGTGACTGTGTCGTTTCAAATGGCCGATGGGGTGTCGCTCGGGGATGCGGTGGCGGCGATTGACCAGACATGGCAACGCATGCGTGAACAAGAAAACGTGCCGCCCAGTATCGAATCACGGTTTGAAGGCGCTGCGATGGCTTTTCAATCGTCGCTGCGC
Organism: Limnohabitans sp.; assembly: GCA_046082145.1. Classification (GTDB taxonomy): domain Bacteria; phylum Pseudomonadota; class Gammaproteobacteria; order Burkholderiales; family Burkholderiaceae_C; genus Limnohabitans. Next base: position 1,646 of record JBJTXF010000172.1, read on the forward strand.
CATAACCTGTGGTTGGTGTTGGCCGCGGTGGTGACCATGTACATCGTGTTGGGGGTACTGTATGAAAGTTATGTGCATCCGGTCACGATTTTGTCCACCTTGCCATCGGCGACGTTGGGCGCTTTGCTGGCCTTGTGGTTGGCCCGCATGGACATCAGCCTTATCGCTGTGATTGGCATCATTTTGTTGATCGGCATCGTCAAGAAAAACGCCATCATGATGATTGACTTTGCGCTGGATGCGGAACGTTACCAAGGCTTGAGCCCGCGCGAAGCGATTGAACAAGCGTGCTTGTTGCGCTTTCGCCCGATACTGATGACCACGTTGTGTGCTTTGCTCGGTGCATTGCCTTTGATGCTGGGCAATGGCGTGGGCAGCGAATTGCGCCAACCTTTGGGCGTGACCTTGGTCGGTGGTCTGATCGTCAGCCAGTGGTTGACCTTGTTCACCACGCCTGTCATTTACCTGCTGCTGGAGCGCTGGAACAAAACCAGCCGTTGGACCACACAGCCATGAATCTGTCGGCTGTGTTCATTGCCAGACCGGTGGCCACCACCTTGCTGAGTTTGGGTGTGGCCATCGCCGGTGCGTTGTCTTATGCCCTCTTGCCGGTCGCGCCTTTGCCGCAGGTCGATTACCCGGCGATTTCGGTGCAAGCAAGTTTGCCGGGTGCCAGTCCGGAGACCATGGCCGCGACTGTCGCCACACCATTGGAGCGCGCATTGGGCAGCATTGCTGGCGTCAATGAGATGACTTCAACCTCGTCGCAAGGCAGCACACGCATCAGTTTGCAATTCGATTTGGAACGTGACATCAACGGTGCGGCACGCGATGTGCAAGCCGCCATCAACCTGGCGCAAACCTTGTTGCCAAGCGGTATGCCAAGTCGCCCTACCTACCGCAAAGTCAATCCTGCAGAAAGCCCGATGATGATCATCGCGCTCACCTCCACCCAGTTCTCACGGGCAGACATGGTGGATCTGGCGTCGACGGTGTTGGTGCAACGCTTGTCACAAGTCGACGGTGTCGGACAGGTCACCCTCGGCGGTGGCGCCTTGCCTGCGGTGCGCGTGGCGGTGCAACCCGACCGCTTGTCTGCCTATGGTTTGTCTTTGGAAGATGTGCGACAGACCTTGGTCAATGGCAATGCACACCGCCCCAAAGGCATGGTG
>JBJTXF010000173.1:0-5868 GCA_046082145.1 Limnohabitans sp.
GTAGTGCCTGAACATTTGCTGGATGAAGTGCTCAGCATGACCCAACCGGAATTGCTCCATCCCGAATCGATTGAACAATTGAAAAGCCACTGCGCCCTGGGTGAAATCATTGTGGCGGGCCTCACCCATCGCAAAAGCAAAACTGTTGTCACCGAATCTGACTTCCGCGCTGTGATTGAAGCGAGTGGAAAAAGGGTGGCCCGTAAATTGGAAAAATACTTAAGCTCACTCGGCTCAATAGCCTCTGCTGCTCCTCTTTTGGGTTTGTTTGGCACAGTTGTCGGCATGATTGAAATATTTGGCGCGCAAACCCCCGGTGCCGGCAACCCTGCTCAGTTGGCGCATGGAATTTCTATTGCCCTATACAACACCGCATTTGGCTTAGTGATTGCCATTCCCAGTCTGGTCATGTGGCGTTACTTCAAAAACCGCGTTGACCATTTCACGCTTGAACTGGAAATTGCTGCTGAACGTTTGGTACGCCACTTCTATCCTGGTTACAAAGAAAAATGAGCATGCAATTCGGTCGCCCCTCTTCGCCGGAGCCTGAAATCAATCTGATTCCGTTCATTGATGTGCTCTTGGTGGTGATTATTTTTTTGATGCTCACCACCACCTATGGTCGCCTGACGCAACTGGACATGAGACTTCCCAGAGCCGACAGCGGCCCGCAAGAAACCAAACCCCAAGAAATTCGCGTCGCCATCAGCAGCGATGGTCGGTATATGGTCCAAAAAACTGCAGTCAATTCTTCGGATGTACTTGCGCTGACCCAGGCGTTAAGCCAATCTGCACAGAACGCACCGCAAGCTTTGGTGGTCATTGCCGCTGACGCTCAAGCCAGTCACCAATCAGTGATTCAGGTATTGGAAGCCGCCCAACAATCTGGGCTTCAGCACGTCACTTTTGCTGCCCAGTCGCGCACACGAACATCGCCCCTGCCATAAGCTTTATGCGCTTGTCGGCTTTTATCACCCAACAAGTTTGGCCCCGCCGCAGTTGGGTGGCTTGTTTGCTATGGCCAATCAGTCTTTTAACGGCTTGCTGGTTTCTCGCCAACCGATGGCTTTACCGCCGTGGTTGGCGACAACCAACGCGCTTGCCGGTACCTGTGGTTGTGGTCGGTAATGTGATGGCAGGTGGCACGGGGAAAACGCCGGTGGTGATCAGCTTGGTCGAGTATTTCAAGTCCCAAGGCTGGCGGGTCGGCGTGATTGCCAGAGCCTACGGCAGCCCATCAGAATCTGTCCAAGAGGTTAGCCTGCAAAGTTCATCACTTCAAGTTGGTGATGAACCCTTGCTGCTCAAGCATCGGTGTGATGTGCCCGTGTTTGTGGGGCGTGAAAGAAGCAAAGCTGCGTTGGCTTTGCTCAAGGCCTACCCGAATACACATCTCATCGTCAGCGATGATGGCATGCAACATTTGGCGCTTTGGCATGACATTGCGCTGTGTGTGTTTGACGACAGGGGCTCGGGTAACGGCTGGTTACTACCTGCAGGCCCGTTGCGAGAACCTTGGCCATCTTCTGGGGTACCTGGTGTCGCAAGGCATGTGCTCTACACGGGAAAGCAGCATCCCGATGGCGCTTGGGCGGCCAAAAGAAGTTTGGCCATGTTTGCTCGCAATGGCTCAGGCGAGCAACGTCACTTGAGCGAGTGGGCCGGTCAACCCATTCAAGCATTGGCGGCGATTGCCAAACCCGATGCGTTTTTTCATTCCTTGGCACAAGCCGGGATGCAATTGGAAAAAAGCTGGCCGCTTCCGGATCACGCTGATCTTTCGCAATGGCAAACCGATAGCCCATTGCCTATTTTTTGTACGGAAAAAGACGCGGTGAAATTGTGGCCCCACCAGCCGCAAGCGTGGGCTATTTCGCTCAATTGCGATTTACCTGCGAGCCTTCTGGACACCTTGGCTTTGAACCTTCAACAGCTATCATCCAGCCATGGACAAAAAACTGCTTGAACTGCTGGTCTGCCCTGTCACCAAGGGAAGTCTCACATACCATCCCGACACCCAGGAATTGATCTCCCGCAGTGCGAGACTGGCTTACCCAGTGCGAGATGGCATCCCTGTGATGCTTGAGTTGGAGGCACGCACATTGACCGACGACGAACTGGAAAAATTGCATGGCTGAAGCAGCCTATGTGGTGCTGATCCCCGCCCGCCTCGGTTCTTCCCGTTTACCCAACAAACCATTGGCCGACTTGGCGGGTATTCCCATGGTGGTCAGGGTCGCACAGCAAGCAAAAGCCAGCGCTGCCACCCAAGTGGTGGTCGCCGCAGACCATCCCAGCATTGTTCAAGCATGTGAACAGCATGGCATCGAAGCTATCCTCACCCGCGATGATCACCCCAGCGGCAGCGACCGGTTGGCTGAGGCAGCCAGCCTGCTTGAATTGCCCGAATCCCAGATCGTGGTGAATGTGCAGGGAGATGAGCCGCTCATCCACCCGCAGCACATTCACGCGGTCGCGCAGTTGTTGTCACAACGTGCTGATGTGCAGATATCCACTCTGGCTCACCCTATTACCGAGCCGGCAGACTGGGCAAGCCCACACGTGGTCAAAGTGGTGCTTAGCCAATCCCATCTGGCCAGCTATTTCAGCCGAGCAAGCATCCCCTTTTGGCGCGATGGTTCTTCTATCCAACAACTGCCGCCACACCCTGTCTACCGGCACGTGGGTTTGTATGCTTACCGCTGCGGTTTTCTGAAAGCCTTTCCCCAGTTGTCTGAAGCACCCACTGAGAAAGCCGAGGCATTGGAGCAACTGCGTGCCATTTGGCACGGTTATCAAATTGCAGTCCATGTCTCCAACTTGGCCAGTGCGCCAGGTGTGGATACCCCCCAAGATTTGATGAGGGTTCAATCTTTGCTGACCCAGTGATTTTGTCAGCCGAGAGGCCTTGCATGCTATTCACGGCACTTACCCAGCGACACAGCCCCCACAAGAGGGCCATGGTTGGAATATTCCAAGGAAGACAATGAGACTGATTTTGTTGGGTGCGCCCGGTGCTGGTAAAGGCACCCAGGCCACGTTCATTTGCCAAGCCTACGGCATTCCCCAAATTTCAACCGGTGATATGTTGCGTGCCGCTGTCAAGGCGGGTACGGACATGGGGCTGGCAGCCAAAAAAATCATGGATGCCGGCGGCATGGTGGGTGACGACATCATCATCGGTTTGGTCAAAGAGCGTATCACCCATGCTGATTGCGCCAATGGCTTTTTGTTCGATGGCTTCCCCAGAACCATTCCACAAGCAGACGCCATGAAGCTTGCCGGCGTCAAACTTGACTGCGTGCTGGAAATTGATGTGCCTTTTGATGCCATCATCGAGCGCATGAGCGGGCGGCGTGTGCATGTCGCCAGTGGCCGCACCTACCATGTCAAATTCAACCCACCCAAGCAAGAAGGCTTAGACGACGCAACCGGCGAGCCCTTGATTCAACGCGATGACGACAAAGAAGAAACCGTCAAAAAACGCCTAGAGGTCTACAGTGCCCAAACACGACCTTTGGTCGACTACTATGCGAAATGGACCAAAGACCAGCCTCAAGATGCCCCCAAATACCGCGCCATCAGCGGACAAGGCAGCGTCGAAGAGATCAAAGCCCGTGCACTGGCCGCTTTAAAGAGCTGATTTTTTTTCGTCCTGCGCCATCAAATCCAATGCCAAAGCCATACAAGCTTTGGCGGGGGGCAAATTCACCAATTCCCCGATGTTTTGATGCGCTTGTGGCTGCGGTTTTCCCCAAGCACACCGGCTGCTGACCCAAACCTTCACCCCCAAACCGATAGCTTTTGCCAACGCAGCATTCCATGTGTCTTTGAACGTGCCAGCGCCAGTTCCAGCCACCACCAACCCACGCATATGGGTGTGGGACTGCGCGCTCAATAATGCCTCGACCATTTCGCCGTCGTTACCTGCATGGTGTGTCAACCATTCCACCCGTGGCCACCGGTTGGCATTTAAAAAACCATTCAATGAAGGCATTTGATACGTGATGCTCTCGGGTGAAGAGCTCAGCCAAGCCCAATCTCCATCTTGCTTTTCCGCAGCCAGTGGCGCAAAGCCACTGCTGAATGCAGCCAACGGGTCTGTCGATATTTTTTGCACGTTCAAAGCATGGTGAGCTTGCGCATTGAACACCACGCAAACACCATTGGCCTCAGTATGCTGCGCCAACCACAATGCATCGAGCAAATTGGCTGGGCCATCGGCCAAGGGGTGATCGGCAGGACGCATCGCGCATGTCATCACCACCGGTTTGGGCCACGGGCCAAATGCATGCAGCAAATAAGCGGTTTCCTCTAAGGTATCAGTTCCGTGGGTAATGACCACTGCCGCCACATCTTGACTTGCCTGCGCTTGCGACACTGCCTTTAGAAGGCTTTGCCATATGGGTAACCCCATGTTTTTGCTGTCAATTTGGGCCACATCATGGAATTCAACCGAGGAATTGACGCCCAACAACTGAGCCATCAAGTCAGCAACCCCTAACCTGCCGGACTCGTAAATATCGGGACTATCGGGATTCGATCGCAAGCCAGCAATGGTTCCCCCGGTTCCCAAAACAACGGTTTTGGCATGTATTTTCAAAGACATGGTTGCCAAACTTAAAAAACTGGTTAAAAATACAGTTACTGGATATCCAAACAGCTGTTTGAAACCCCTCCCGAACCGCCAAGTGCAGGAGCCCCATGGAACAAGTCAAGCTCACCGCCCGTCAGCAACAGATTTTGTCATTGATTCAAACCACCATAAAGAATACCGGGGCCCCGCCCACGCGTGCAGAAATCGCCTCAGAGTTAGGTTTCAAATCTGCCAACGCCGCGGAAGATCATCTGCAAGCCTTGGCGCGAAAAGGCGTCATTCAATTACTCAGCGGCACGTCGCGCGGCATTCGCCTGAAACAAACCGCTTCAGAACCTGCAGAACCAAGGTTCAAACAATTTCACTTGCCCTTGCAAGCCTTGACTCAATTGACATTGCCATTGGTGGGTCGGGTTGCCGCTGGTTCACCCATCTTGGCACAAGAACATATCGAGCAAACCTACAGCGTTGAAGCTTCTGTGTTTTCACAAACCCCCGACTATTTGCTCAAAGTCAGAGGTCTTTCTATGCGGGATATCGGCATCATGGATGGCGATTTGCTGGCAGTCAAAACCACGAGGGAAGCGCGCAACGGACAAATTGTGGTGGCCCGCGTAGGTGAAGAGGTCACCGTCAAACGCTTCCAAAAAACCGCTCACGGCATTTCGCTGTTACCGGAAAACCCTGACTTTTCCCCCATTGAAGTTCAGGCGGGCGATGTTTTTTCCATTGAAGGACTGGCCGTTGGCCTGATCAGAAACCAGTTTTAAACCAGGAGTACACCATGACACTTGCCATTTGGAACAACCACCAGGTTTTTCAGCGTGTGGATTCAGCTTTTCGCGCATTGCTCAACACACGCAAAAGCCACGTTCCGTTCAACCGCCATCAGCATTTGGATTCAGCGGATCGCCCACTTCGCGTCGTACATATCGCTGAAGACCAGCGTCCGCCCTTACACACAGCAGGTCGCATGTTTATTTCTGGCCGCATGGCTGACGTTTGCGCAGAACTCGACCGCTTGATCGATCTTGACAACCAACGCCAGTCTTTGCCTCACTGAAATTACTTTTTGCCAGACCTCAAAGCGATCATCACTTCACTGTTGGCTTTGCGGTCTGCCATCACTTTTTGCACATTGGGGTTGCTGGCGAATTGCTGCGTATAAGCTTTGATGGGGAGTTCAGCCAACAGATCCTCTTCAAGTACAGATTTACAAGCCATCACCGCCAGCGGTAAGTGAAAAATGGCCGCGCAATCCGCCAACGTGA
>JBJTXF010000174.1:0-4138 GCA_046082145.1 Limnohabitans sp.
TCTGATGAGAGGAGGAGGAGATGCCATGCAATCCATTTTAACGTGGCTTGCGAGTCCAGTGAATAACCTTGCTGGCAGATATTAATAAGAATGTGCTCTTAATCAGTCCTTATCAAACGGTTTGCCAAAGCAATGGCTTGAGGTGCATGCGATGAAACGCCATCTGCTCCGGATTTTTGCAATAGGTTGGGGTCACTTGTCACAGCAGGTCCACCCAAAATCACCAACGTTTGAGGATTGATAGCTTGTGCTCTGAGTCGTGCGATCAGGTCTTTCATTCCAGGCAGTTGTTCCACGAGGCCCACTGACAAACCAATCATGTCAAACCATTCGCGCCGCAATGCTTTGAACAATTCTTCTTCGGTTGAGGCGATCTCCATCACCACTTGCCAGCCGTCGCTGCGAAACATCTCAGTCACTATGCTTAACCCCAAAATATGCATTGAACCGGGCGCACAGGCGAGAAAAATGCGTTTGACCTCACCCGCGGCTTGTGGCGATTCATGGTTGATGTAACCCAAACTTCGCGTCAACTGATGCATGCGCATCAAGCCGTGTGTCACTGCCGTGAAATCTTTTTTATCCAGCTCCCATTGGTAGCCTAACCAGCGTGCAGCAGGTGTGATCAAGTCTATGAATACACTTTCGATAGAGACACCATCATCGATCAGTCCTTGTATATAAGTCAATGGTTGATCAATTTCATTGCCCAGGCAAGATTCAGAAAATTGTTCGATTTCTTCTGCAGTAAAAATGCGCGCTTGCTTGTGCACTGAGGGATGAGCCTGAGCATGGGTGTGAGCCTGCATCAGCTGAGGAATGATTTGTGCTTCTATCACGGTCAGCAATGACTTTTGGCAGTTGTCGGGTGACGAGCTGTCCGCGCCACCCAAAGATATTTCGAGCTTATTGCGCTCTGCCCCAGAGGCAAATGCAGACATCACCATGTTCGATAGTCCCTGAATGCCAGCCATTGGTTTGGAAATGAACAGACTGGAAATGCTGAAACCCATGGTGTTCTCCGGCAAGGAACTGACAGCTTCCAATGGACTGATAAAAACCTCATGGCATTGTGTCAATATTCCTAAGACTTGACCACTCCATCAAGGGTAAATACCCCCCAATAATGTTGCGGACATCGCTTGCTCAGGGTTTACCTTGTGTTTAGCGTGATACCACCCTGACCATGGATGTCGATGAAATACTTAATTCGGTCATTCATAAGTCAACAGGAGACAATCACATGCGAACCATACCCATAGCAAAACTTGCTTCAGAGTTCAGCGATTGCGAAGAAAGCGGCATCGTCCCTAAGCAAAATCTACCCTTGGCACGCCGCGAATTCCTCAAAGGATCCGGCATTTTGATGGGCACTTTGGCTGCCGGGTCGGTGCTGGCAGGGCTCGCTCCGTCAACTGTGTGGGCGGTTGAATTAAAAACCTTGAGCAAGTCCGAGGGTGAAACTTTGATGGCCATGGGTCGCGTCATCTACCCGCACAAAAAATTGCCCGATGCGGTGTATGCCATTCTTGCGAAAGACTTGGATGCAGCGGCTGCAGGCAGCGCAGATGCTGCCAAGATGCTGCGTGAGGGCATATCAAACCTCAACAGTTTGGCAGGCGGCAATTTCGCCAAGGCCAAATCAGACAAACGTCTGGCGATTGTCAAGGGCATGGAAGGTTCTGCTTTTTTTGGCACCGTTCGCGGCCAATGTGTGACCTCGCTCTACAACAATGACATGGCATTCGCCGCATTTGGGTTTCCTGGTTCGTCTTGGGAAAAAGGCGGCTACATCACCCGCGGCTTCCAAGATTTGAAATGGTTGCCCGCACCTTCCAAAGAAGCCAGTCCCGCTCCGTATTTGGGCTGATCTCACCTTATTAAAAATTTCAGGAGAAACACAACATGGCTTCTATTTCATTCAACGACGATTCCGTGGTCGTCATCATTGGTTCTGGCGCTTGCGGTGGTACGTTGGCCAACGAACTTTGTCAAAAGGGTATCAAAGTTGTTGTGCTTGAGGCGGGTGCGCGTCAATCACCGCAATCGTTTGTCAATGACGAATGGAAATCATTTGGTCAGTTAGCTTGGTTAGACCCACGCACTACTTCAGGCACATGGCGAGTTGCCAAAGACTTCTCAGGTCTGCCTGCATGGATTTGCAAAACCGTAGGCGGTTCAACCACCCACTGGGCAGGTGCTTCTTTGCGTTTTCAAGAGCACGAGTTTCGCGCCAAAACTGTTTACGGAGACATCAAAGGTGCCAATTTGTTGGACTGGCCTATCACACTGTCCGAACTTGAGCCTTATTACGCCAAAGCCGAAAACAAAATGGGTGTAACCCGCACCAACGGAATTCCCGGATTGCCTGGCAACAACAATTTCAAAGTGATGTATGCCGGCGCGAAAAAAATGGGCTACAAGAGGGTGCACACGGGTAATATGGCAATCAACAGTCAGCCACGTGATGGCCGTGGTCGTTGCATGCAACTGGGCTTTTGTTTCCAGGGTTGCAAGAGTGGTGCCAAATGGTCGACGCTTTACACCGAGATTCCCAAAGCCGAAGCCACCGGTAACTTAGACCTGCGTCCTGAATCTCATGTGACACGCATAGAGCACAATGCCAAGGGATTGGTCAGCGGTGTGGTTTACTTTGACAAGGACGGCAAAGAACAGCGTCAGTCAGCTCGAGTGGTGTGTGTGGCGGGCAACTCGATTGAAACACCTAGACTTTTATTGCTCTCTGCTTCCAACATGTTCAGAGACGGTTTGGCCAATTCATCTGGTCAAGTGGGCCGCAATTACATGCGTCATATGACAGGCTCGGTATATGCAGCATTCAAAGACCCGGTTCATATGTACCGGGGCACCACCATGGCAGGCATCATTAGCGACGAATCAATTCACAATCCTAAACGTGGATTTGCGGGCGGCTATGAAATGGAAACCTTATCGCTGGGACTGGCTTTCATGCCTGCGTTCCTTGACCCAGGTGCTTGGGGCGCTGACTACGCTTGGTGGATGGACAACTACACCAATCTTGCAGGCATGTGGCTGGTCGGCGAAGATATGCCGCGAGAAACTAACCGCATCACGCTGAACAACAATGTGAAAGACAAATGGGGCAACCCCGTTCCAAATGTTCATTTCGATGACCATGAAAACGACATCGTCATGCGCAACCACGCGTTCACGCAAGGCGAGCGGATTTACCAAGCAGCGGGCGCGATCAAAACTTATCGCACACCGCCCTACCCATCTACCCACAATTTGGGTACTTGCCGCTTGAGCACCAACCCGCGTGATGGCGTGGCCAACAAATGGGGCCAGACACATGACATTCCCAATCTGTTTATCAGTGACGGTAGCCAGTTCACCACCGGTGGTGCTGAAAACCCCACGCTGACCATCGTGACATTGGCTATTCGTCAGGCTGACTACATCGCCAAACAAATGACAGAAAGGGCTATTTGATACACTGAAATTTCAAGCCGAGGAGAACTGCATGTGCGAGTATTTTGTGAAGGCAGACCCTATCCAGTACGAGCAACGTACTCGTTCGGTTCGCATTCGCGGCATGCTCACCAGCATCCGCTTGGAAAACATGGTGTGGGATGTGTTGGCTGAAATGGCCGAAGATGAAGGTTGCACCACCAATGCACTCATCTGTAAGTTGCACGATGAAATTCTTCAGCACCGGGGCGAAGTGCCAAACTTCGCCTCGTTCCTGAGGGTTACAAGTTTGCGCTTTTTGCGCCGTTGTTTGATCAACCTCGAAAGACAGTACCAACCAGCCGATGGACAAGAAAGCCTAGCCGTGTTTCAACCCCCTGTTTTGTTGACACGTGCCAACAAAAAAACTGTACCCTCCCGCGCCCATTCCAACCGATTAGCTGCTGTCAAAACCTGATTTTTCCTATGACTTTTGATACCGAATGGCAGACAGGAGTCTGCGAGAAACCTGCGTCAGCATCGCGCGGATTTGTACTGAACCACTCCATGCTGCGCATCAAAGACCCAACCGTGGCCTTGGACTTTTACACACGTGTGATGGGCATGCGCTTGTTGCGCAAATTGGATTTCCCCGAGATGAAATTCAGCCTGTACTTTTTAGCGGTGGCCGAGTCCGCCAGCCAAG
>JBJTXF010000175.1:0-2139 GCA_046082145.1 Limnohabitans sp.
TTTGATGTCTACATTGGATGTGTTGGTTGTACTATAAGAAAAACCCAAGCGGCCCAAAATGACACCAAACAGTGGCACAAACACCGAACTCAAGGTCAACAGAAAAGGCTCCAAACTGTGCATGGGCAGTACCATGGCCAAGCCCGTGCACAGCAACGCGATCATGACGCCCCACTGTCGGGTGCTGATGCCTGAAAAAATACTGTGGCTGTTGACTGACGCGGAATACACATCGCCATAAGCATTGTCGACTTCATCTAACATAATCAAACCCAATGCAAGTAAGCCTCCTTGCGCCAGCAACAAAGTGTTAACCAAATTAGCGTCTGGGGCGGACACACTGATCACCATCACGCCTAAGCTATAGCACCACATATTGGCCAATGCATAGCCCAGCCAGCTACCGGTCATGGCCGAGCGGCTGTTCTTGCCATAACGCGCATAGTCTGCAATCAGAGGTAACCAAGAGACGGGCATGGCAATGACCAATTCCATGGCTACCATGTAATTTTTTTCATTGTTACCGGCTTTGTTCCAAAAGTCTGACCAACCTTGGGTTTGCATCATGCCTGCGAACTGCCAAGTCAACCACAACAATGACAACACCACCAGTGGTAACCCAAAGCGGTTGAGAAAACTTCGCACCAACTTGAGCATGGAACCAGTCGTTAACATAACCAGCACAGATCCCCACAATAAAGTGGCTGCATAAGGGGCGGACCAATGGGTAGCGTTTGTCATGGCAAGAGTGCCGTCGCGCATGATCACCAACTCGAAGGTAGTCCAACCCACCAGTTGAACAATATTGAGCAACACCGGTACACGTGCGAAGCTGCTGCCAAAGACTTGGTGCATGAGTCCGGCGCTAGATAAGCCGGTGTCGCAAGCAACCTTGGCCACCCACCCCAGCAATGCCGAACCGAGCACCGAGCCCAAGATGATGACCACCAAAGCCTCTTGCGTACCCAAATTGGATACCAAATAAGCACCGACTTGCATGACCAGCAGACCCACGCCCAAGCTGAACCAAAGTGATGCGTGCGAATACCCATTGAACACGCGCTCGTTAGAGCCGATGGGTGTTAAGGATTCGTTGTGTGTGTGTTGTGCCATCAATTTTCCAAAAGAATGGCAGTTCGGCGAGGCCTGAGGATTGCGTATGTCAGCTCCAGTTGGCCATGCTTCCCTGCGCGAGGATTACCTCAATCAGGTTCAAAGGGACTTTCTCAGCCTTGGTTGAACAACCTCAGCACCCCCAGCGGACTTGTTTTTCAGCAAGAGCGGCAATTATGCACTGCCTCAAAGGCCAGCTTGCTCACACGCCCAATAAACGGTGTAGCCGGGGCGACGCGGTGGTGTATTCGAGCGGAATTTTTTGCCCCGGGCGTAGATAAGCCGCTGCACCGAAGGCCGCCAAAGTGGCTTCGTGAAAGCCGCTCACGATCAGTTTGCGTTTGCCGGGGTATGTGTTGATGTCGCCAACTGCAAAAATTCCGGGCGCACTGGTGCTGAAATTTTCGGTGTTAACCGCCAATTGTTTACGCGACATCTCTAAGCCCCAATGGGCCAAAGGACCGAGTTGAGGGGAGAGGCCGAGCATGACCCACACTTGGTCACAAGCCAATACTTGCGAGCTTCCATCGGCCAACTCGATTTTCAAGCCAGTCAGGCGCTGGTTGGTCAACTCCGCTTGCGAAATTTGCGCTGTGAGGAATACGATTTTTTGGGCCGCGACCGCTTGGTCAAACGCTTGCAACCATTCAGGCGAAGCATCCAGTGTGCTGCGGCGATGCACCACAGTCACGCTGGCAGGTGAATGCTTTAATGCAGTCAGTGCAGCTTGTAACGCTATTTCGTCGCCACCCACCACCACTAGGCGTTGACCTTGTGCAGATGATGCATCTTCTGGCGTGTAAAAAACTTGTGTGTTCTCGTAAGCTTGTAATTCAGCCAGGGGAAGTTTGCGCGGTACAAAAGCACCGACGCCTGCGGCGATGAACACAGTTTTCGTCAAAAAGGACATGCCTTGGTCGGTGGTGGCCAACCAGCGCCCATCTGGTTGGGCTTGCATGCCTGATATGCGTTGTTTGAAATGGAATTGGGGTTGGAAGGGAGCCGTTTGTTGTAACAACCGTTGCG
>JBJTXF010000176.1:0-4757 GCA_046082145.1 Limnohabitans sp.
GTCTGAAAACACCACGCCGTATGAATGCGATGGTTTGACCGCTTATCGCCAGCGCCCTTTGTGCGTGGCATTGCCCGAAACCTACGAGCAAGTGCAAGCGGTGCTGCGCACCTGCCACGCCTTGCAAGTGCCGGTGGTGGCACGCGGCGCTGGCACCGGTTTATCGGGCGGTGCCATGCCCCATGCGCAAGGCGTCACCTTGTCCCTGGCCAAGTTCAACCGGATTTTGAAAATGGATGCGCACAGTCGTACGGCTGTTGTGCAAAGTGGTGTGCGCAATCTGGCTATCAGCGAAGCCGCCGCGCCCTTGGGTTTGTATTACGCACCCGACCCTTCCAGCCAAATCGCTTGCACCATCGGTGGCAACGTTGCTGAGAACTCCGGCGGTGTGCATTGTTTGAAATACGGTTTGACTTTGCACAATGTGTTGAAGGTCAAAGGCTTGACAGTTGAAGGCGAATGGGTGGAATTCGGTGGCGATGCACTGGACGCGCCCGGTTTGGATTTGCTGCCCTTGGTGGTGGGCTCCGAAGGCATGCTGGCCATCACTTTGGAAGTGACGGTGAAGCTCACGCCCAAACCTCAGTTGGCACGTTGCATCATGGCCAGCTTTGACGATTTGCGCAAAGCCGGTGACGCGGTGGCCGCGGTGATTGCGGCCGGCATCATTCCGGCAGGTTTGGAAATGATGGACAAGCCCATGACCGCCGCCGTGGAAGATTTTGTGCATGCGGGCTATGACTTGAATGCAGAAGCGATTTTGCTGTGTGAGAGCGACGGCACACCCGAAGAAGTGGAAGAAGAAATTGGCCGCATGAGCGCCGTGCTGCAACGTTGCGGCGCCACCGCGATCGCAGTCAGCAAAGGCGAGGCCGAGCGATTGAGATTTTGGAGCGGTCGCAAAAACGCCTTCCCTGCCTCAGGCCGTATCAGCCCCGACTACATGTGCATGGACTCGACCATTCCGCGCAAACGTCTGGCCGACATACTGCTCGCGATCGCCGAGATGGAAAAGAAATACGGCCTGCGCTGCGCCAATGTGTTTCATGCGGGCGACGGTAATTTGCATCCCTTGATTTTGTTTGATGCAAACGACGCGGACCAGTTGCATCGCTGCGAACTGTTTGGTGCGGACATTTTGGAAACCAGTGTCGCCATGGGTGGCACCGTCACCGGCGAGCACGGTGTGGGCGTGGAAAAGCTCAACTCCATGTGCGTGCAGTTTTCAGCCGCAGAGAACGAGCAGATGTTTGGCGTGAAACGCGCCTTCGACCCCAAGGGATTGCTCAACCCCGGCAAGGTGATTCCCACGCTGCAACGCTGCGCCGAGTACGGCAAGATGTTGGTGCGTGGCGGGCAATTGAGCCACCCGGAGTTGCCGAGGTTTTAGAGGTTTGGTGCCAGGCATTGGCCGACCCATCCGGATTGATTGTCATTTCTGCTTGAAAAATATGAAGGTACGCATTGGCCGACCCATCCGGTGCGCTTTTTTTCTCCGCTTTCGCTCAAATAAACGCCCCCGCCGAGTCGTCCAGTCGTGATGTGCTTTTAGTCCAGACGATTTCGGTTTCTTTGCTTTAGTTTTGTGAAATCACTGAGATGCAGTTGGAGAAATACTGCGAGCAGATAAACGATGCGACGACCGGTCCGCCTTGGCATGAATACCTTGCTTTGCTATGGCACTGAATTCGACGAGCTATCCATGCATAAACACCTGAAGATCAAGCAACCGATATATCTCCGGGCTGATTTGCAGACCGCACGCCATAAGCCTTCATCGCAGATGCGATTTGTCCCGCTTCTGTTGTACTGTCAGGATAACCAACACAACACCCAGTCTTCAAGCGAATCATGCCAAGACGATAGTTTCTGATCTTCATTTGCGGACATAGGCAACTCCTATATATAACCGCAATATAGCAATATTTATTAATTAATAAAATAAAAGGATCAAGCTCTTTAGAATTATTTATTCAGTGCAAAGCAGCCAAAGCTGCCTCAGGAGCTTTATCAAGGATTTTTAATAGAGCCTTGGCCGCACCTGTAGGACTGCGTTTGCCTTGTTCCCAATTACGGATGGTCTCCAATGAAACATCTATGCGAGTTGCAAATTCGGCTTGGCTAAATCCAAGGCGTCGCCGCACACGCCTCGCAAATTTAGCTGCTTCTTGTATGGCCAATGCATCATCTTGTGCTGCTTGGTCTGCAATTTGAGTTTCGGTGGTTGCATCCACTTTGGCTTTGTTGATCCGTCCAATGCTTTTAAGTGATACGGTTGCGGGGTCAATTTTGATGCGTGTTATTTTCATACAGTGTGATCTCTCGGCTATTGGCTTTTCGGGCTGAAATAATGCGCGTCGCATTACCTCGTTGTGTGTAAACCAAAACAAAAACTCTTGATTCAATACGGCCATACAAGTTGAATCTTGCTTCGCCATAGCTATGTCTCAGATCCGCCTTGATCTGACGACCCGAATCAAAGAATGCTTTGGCCGCATAAGCAAAGTCAAAACCCCTGCTCAGAAAACAGGACTGGCTTTTGGCTTCATCCCATTCAAATTCCATGATGCAAAGTAGGCCAATGGCCTGTAAATTGTAACTCTATATTTAAAGTATTTGCTCTGCAAAACATAGAACGACATGTTGGGCGAGATGTACTGTCCTATGTGTCACAGAGCGTTACGTTTTTTGTGACTTACTGTTGCGCGGTGATATGAGGTATTCCTTTCCGGCTATCTTTATTTATGCGATGGCCAAAATCAGAAATTTGCAATAAATCAACGCCCCCCAAACACCGCCGTCCCCACCCTCACCATGGTGCTGCCCGCCTGCACTGCGGCCTCTAGATCGGCGCTCATGCCCATGGACAGCGTGTCGAATTGCGGCAATCCCAAAGACGCATGCAAGTCATCAAACAAACGCTTGGCTTGCATGTGCACGGCCAGTTGTGGATCAAAGCCTTCGACAGGGTCGGGAATGGTCATGAGGCCGCGCAGCACCAATCGCGGCAACACGGTCACTGCTTGCGCCAGCGCCAATGCCTCGTTTGGCGACACACCCGCTTTGGTGGGGCCGCCGTCGATGTTGACTTGCAAACACACTTGCAACGGCGGCAAATGCGAAGGCCGTTGTTCGCTCAAACGCTGCGCGATTTTCAAACGATCGACACTGTGCACCCAATCGAAATGCTCGGCCACGGGTCGTGTCTTGTTGCTTTGCAACGGCCCGATGCAATGCCACACCAAGTCGGGCACATCCTTTAAGGCCGCGATTTTGTCCACGCCTTCTTGCACATAGTTTTCGCCAAAGTCGCGCTGTCCCAGCGCGGCCAATTCACGAACTTTTTCCGATGCAAAGGTTTTGGATACAGCCAACAGTTGCACTTGACCTGCGTTGCGGCCCGCTTGCAACGCCGCTTGTGTGATGCGTTCACGAACGGCTTGGTAACGCTGTTGAATCTCGCTGATCATGGGCTTAACTGTAACAAGCACCCTTCATGGACACACAACTGCTCGAATGGCTGTCACAGGCTCGGCACATGGGCGCTTCCGATCTGCACCTGAGCGCCGGGTTGCCGCCCATGGTGCGCCATTTGGGGCAATTGCAATCGCTGACAAACAAACCCCTGTCGCCTGACCAAATGCCTGCATTGCTGGCCTCTGCCCTGCCAGATTGGCCGGCGTCAAACAGCTTGCAGCCAACCCTTGGCACTGACAACCTGCCCACCCATGTACTGGACCATGACACCGCCGTGTCGGTTGACAAGCTGGGCCGGTTTCGTGTCAATGTGTTTGCCCAACAACGGGGTTGGTCATCGGTATGGCGCGCCATTCCTGCGGCCATTCCCCGTTTGCAAGACATTGGCGCACCGCCTGTGTTGCGCGATTGGGCGATGCATGCCAACGGTTTGCTGCTGGTGACCGGTGCCACCGGATCTGGCAAGTCCACCACGCTGGCGGCATTGCTTCACCACCTCAACACCACCCAAGCCTTGCACATACTGACGTTGGAGGATCCGATCGAATTCGAACACCATAGCCAACGCAGTTTGGTGCAACAACGCAGTGTGCCCGGTCACTGTGCCAGTTTTGATCTCGCGTTGCGTGCGGCGTTGCGGCAAGATCCCGATGTCATCATGGTCGGCGAATTACGCGACCTCACCACGATTCGCCTGGCCTTGGCTGCTGCCGAAACCGGCCACTTGGTGCTAGCCAGTTTGCACACCCGCAGCGCCACGCAAGCGGTGGAGCGTTTGATCGATGTGTTTCCAGCCGAAGAAAAATCATTGGTGCGCAGCCAACTCAGCTTATCGTTGTTGGCGGTGGTCACGCAAACTTTGTGTTTGCATTCCGATGGACAA
The DNA here is from genome assembly GCA_046082145.1 of Limnohabitans sp. Classification (GTDB taxonomy): domain Bacteria; phylum Pseudomonadota; class Gammaproteobacteria; order Burkholderiales; family Burkholderiaceae_C; genus Limnohabitans. The sequence goes on from JBJTXF010000176.1 coordinate 4,361, forward strand.
CGCCGCGTGGCAGCGCACGAGGTGTTGTATGCCACCCCAGCGGTGCGCCATTTGATCCGTGAAAACAAAACCGCACAACTGCCCAACGCTTTACAAACCGGTGCGCAATTTGGCATGCAAACCCTGGCGCAGTCGCTGGAGAAATTGGTGAAATCAGGCGTGATCAGTGTCGAAGAGGCTACCCGCCACGTGTCATGAAGCTTAATGTGGAGTTGACAAAGTTCATTGTGTGTGAGGGCAAGTTGGCGCGGGGCTGACGACGTTACGTGATTGTGTGAATCAGGCGGTGCGGGCTGTGTGTCGCACGAGGTGATGTGCATCTGTGCGGGCTGTGTGTCGCGCGAGGTGATGTGCATCTGTGTGGGCTGTGTGTCGCGCGAGGTGATGTGCATCTGTG
>JBJTXF010000177.1:0-2662 GCA_046082145.1 Limnohabitans sp.
CCAAAACACACCATGCTATTTTGGACATCAATGTGATGGAAGTGAAAAACCAAAAACTCACCATCAAGCAACAGTTCAAAGCGCGTCCTCCTTCTGACACACTGCAATTCTGTGACTTGCAAAAAAATCCGAAAGACAACAAACAGTACGAAGTCAAAATTTAAAGTCGGATAGCGTCTCGGCCCGAGCGGGTCGAGACGCGTAAGTTTCAGAGAGTTGAGATGGATTACGCTGCGGTTGTTGTTTTAGAAATCATCTACATGATTGCTTTTTTGGCGCTGACCAGCGCTGGACTCGCGGTTGTTTTCGGCATGATGCGGGTGATCAATTTGGCTCATGGCGAGTTCGTCATGATTGGCGGATACACCACCATCGCTTGTGCCAAGGCGGATATCAATATTTACTTCGCCATGTTGGTGATCTCGCCTTTGGTGGTTGGCATTTTGGGTTTATTGGTTGAAAGGTTGGTGGTGCGTCATTTGTACGGTCGCATGATCGATACCATGTTGGCTACTTGGGGCTTGTCTCTGTTGATGGTTGGCATCGTGACATTTATTTTCGGTAACACGGCCGTCAGTGTGCCGGCACCCATTCCCGGCTATGAATTGGGTGAATTTCAAATGGGTGGATACAACCTGTTCATCATTGGCATTGCCACTTTATTGATCATTTGCATGTGGTTGGTGATGCGTTTTACCCGCTTTGGTTTGGTGGCTCGGGGGGCCATGCAAAGCGCCGATGTGGCTTCTTCGTTGGGATACGACCCCAAGCGCGTTTACATGTGGACATTCACTGTGGGTGCGGCTTTGTCAGGTTTGGCCGGTGGTGTGCTTGCGCCGTTGACGGGTCTGTTGCCTTCCTCGGGGGGTGCTTATATCGCCAAGGCATTCATCACTGTCATCACCGGTGGCGCTGCAGTGATCACCGGTACGTTGTCGAGTTCAGTGATTTTCGGCACGATCAATCAAATTGTGTCGTTTGCTTCTACGCCAGTGATTGGAGAAATCGCTATGTTGGCGTTTGCCGTGGTGTTGTTGCGTTTGATGCCTCAGGGCATCACGGGTCGCTTTTTCCGTAACGCGCCATGATCGGAGACACCGCCAATTTCACCAGCGCTGGTCGTACCCATTGGGGCTGGATCATCGCTATCGTCATTTTGCTGTTGCTGTTACCCGCAGTGTTTGATACCCACACGCCTACTTTGTTGGGTATCTGGGCTTTGTTTGCCTTGTCACTCGGCTTGATGTGGGGCTATGCAGGTATTTTGAGCTTTGGTCATGCCGCATATTTCGGTTTGGGTGCCTACACCTATGCCATCACTTCCATGAATTTGGGCGAGAGTACAGCAGCCTGGATATTTGCGATTGTGCTGCCTGCTTTTGTCGCTGCCGTGATTGGAGCCATGATGTTTTATGGACGTATCAGCGATGTCTACATGGGGGTTATTACCCTGGTGTTCTCGTTGATCATGGCCAAATTCATGGGTGCGACAGCAGGTGACGCTTACAGCATTGGCAATGCTCGCCTGGGAGGATTCAATGGTATTCCTGCTTTTCCTATTTTGAATGTTCCGGGCGATCCTTCCACACCAATTTTTGGTACAGCGCTGTATTACGTGGTGTTGTGTTGTTTGGTATTGTGTTATCTGGTATCACGTTGGGTATTGTCCAGCGCCTTTGGTCGCATCTTGTTAGGGATTCGTGAAAACGAAGCTCGTTCTGAGCTGCTGGGATACAACGCCCCTGCCTATAAAACCGCTATTTTTTCTCTTTCTGCTGCAATGGCTGGCATGGCGGGATGTTTGTTTGCCAGCTGGGCAGAAATCGTCACGCCAGCATTGTTCGGTTTGGGTCAATCGGTAGAGGTCATTATTTGGGTGATTGCTGGTGGGCTAGGTACTTTGATGGGTCCGGTCATCGGTGCTGTTTTGTTGGGTTCTATGAAACTCTTGCTAGGCGGTCAAACATTGATCGACAACTCACTGGTCATTGGTGCGATTTTGGTGTTGGTTGTATTGTTGCTTCCCAAAGGTCTTTTGCCAACGGTCATGGGTTGGCGCAAGCAACAAGGGCAACGCAGCGTCAATCGCGCCCATTCCAACAGCATGCGTCGTCGTGGTGGCGAGCGCAGGCAATTGCGTGGCGCAAGCGAGTCTGACAACACAGGGCACCGATCATGAGCGAAATGGTGGTTGAAACCCGCGACTTGTCCATGCGTTTTGGTGGTGTGTTGGCTGTTAACAATGTGAACTTCCATTTGCGCGAGCGTGCATTGCGTTGCCTGATTGGCCCCAACGGCGCAGGCAAAAGTACATTATTCAAATGTTTGACAGGCCAACACTTAATCAACCACTCCAATGGTCGAGTGTTCATCCATGGCCAAGATGTCACAGGTTGGCGGCCGCATCAAATTGTTCAATTGGGTGTCGGCATCAAAACACAGGTGCCTTCTGTAATGAACGGTTTGACCGTATGGGAAAACCTGTGGTTGTCTGCGCGACGTATCCATGGCAAAGCAGGTGCATCTTCGGAGGTAGACAGGGTAGTTTCCGAATTGGGATTGCAAACCCATATGCGCCGCATGGTAGGCGAACTCGCCCACGGTCAGCGACAAATTGTGGAAATCGGATTGGTGTTGTGCCAACGACCCAAGCTGGTGTTGC
>JBJTXF010000178.1:0-3314 GCA_046082145.1 Limnohabitans sp.
ATTTCACGCACCACCTTGTCTGCGATGTCGGCTTTGTTGCCTTCGAGTGTCAGTTGCTGGAAATAGTCTTGGCATTGCAACAACGTGAGATGGCTCACATCGTGTACGGTCAAGGCCTGCGGACCTGTGCCCAACCGAACATGTCGAGCCTCTGTTCGCAAGCGCGTGCCGGCACACGCCTCACACGTTCGCAACCCCCGATAGCGCGATAACTCTTCGCGCACCAAGGCTGAGTCAGTGTCTTTGTAGCGACGTGCCATGTTGTGGACAATGCCCTCGAACGGGTGTTGCTTTGACGTTTTACGCCCCGCTCGACTGCCTGACTCCAGCACATAACTGAATTTGATGTGCTCATCGCCCGAGCCATACAACAGCACTTGCTGTATGTCGGCAGACAACTTTTCAAACGGTGTTTCAAGGTCAAATTGGTAATGCCGGGCCAAGCTTTCCAACATCGCAAAGTAATAGGCATTGCGTTTGTCCCATCCCTTGATGGCACCACTGGCCAAACTGATTTCTGGGAATGCCACGATGCGCGCCGGGTCGAAATAACTTTGCTCGCCCAAACCTTCGCACGCCGGACAAGCACCCAGCGGCGAGTTGAACGAGAAAAGGCGCGGCTCAAGCTCTCCGATGGCGAAACTGCAATGCGGGCAAGCAAATTTGGCATTGAAAGCATGCTCCGCACCCGAGTCTAGGTTCAATACCAACGCTCTGCCATCGGCCAGTCGTAACGCGGTTTCCATGCTCTCCGCAATGCGTTGGGCCATGTCGGGCCGTACTTTCAACCTATCAATCACCACATCAATGTCGTGCTTTTCTTTTTTCGCCAGTGCAGGTAAATCAGCCAACTCTACGACATGGCCATCAATCCGAAACCGCACAAACCCTTGCGCTTGCATTTGGGTGAACACATCGGCAAATTCGCCTTTGCGTTCTCTCGCGACTGGCGCCATCAGCATCAAGCGGGTATCTGCCGGAAATGCCAACACCGCATCCACCATGTGCGACACACTGGAGGCTTGCAGCGCTACACCATGCTGCGGGCAATGTGGCGTGCCGGCACGCGCAAACAGCAAACGCAAATAGTCATGGATTTCAGTGACCGTCCCGACCGTGGAACGTGGGTTATGACTGGTGGCTTTTTGCTCGATCGCAATCGCTGGGGACAAGCCCTCAATCAGATCTACATCTGGCTTGTCCATGCGCTGCAAAAACTGTCGCGCATAAGCAGACAGGCTTTCGACATAGCGTCGCTGCCCTTCAGCATACAAGGTGTCAAATGCCAAACTCGATTTGCCTGACCCTGACAAACCGGTGATCACCACCAATTGATTGCGCGGTATGTCTACGTCAATATTTTTCAGATTGTGCGCGCGCGCACCCCGAACACTGATCTGCCCGAACGCGCCGCGTCCGCTGAGATGGTTCGCCAGGTAATTGGCTTCTGAGGGAGAATTCACGTGTTGTGTTTCATTTCGGGCAACCTGCCATCATAGCCAAACTGACTGTCTTTATGCCCCCCTCTTGTTTCCTCTGTGAGCTGCCTGTGCACAGCCCCGGCCATCATGACTAGCACCAAAGCTTTAAGTCTTCAAGGCTTTGCCAGCCTGTTACTGGTGGCTTTGTTGATGGCGGCCAACCATGTGGCGGCGCGATTGGCATTCAACAGCGGATTGGATGTCTCCACGGCCGTGGCAGTTCGCAGTGGTTGTACCGCGCTGGTGGTTGGCGTGTTGGTTGTGATCGCAGGTGTTTCATGGCGATTGTCCAAACAGCAAGCCCGTGGGCTGTTGTTGATCGGTGTGATGATTGGTGCACAAAGCCAACTTTTGTACGGCGCAGTTTCTCGTTTGCCGGTCGCATTGGCCTTGCTGGCTTTCAACACCTATCCACTTTGGGCTACTTGGTGGAACAAGCTGATTTACAAACACCCCCCCGAACGTCAAGTCTTGTTCACCATGCCGATCATTTTGTGCGGGCTGGCTTTGGCCTTGGATGTTGCCGGTGCCGCGTCGGGTTTAGGGGTTCAGCAGCAATGGACGATCATGGGTGAAGGGGTGGCCTTTGCCATGGCGGCTGCCGCCAGCTTTGGTCTGGTGCTGGTATGGACACAGCATGAAACTGCCGGGCTGGATGGTCGCGTTCGTACGTTCTGCAGCTTGGTTTTGGCGTGTTCGGTAGCGCTGGCTGTGGTGGGATGGCGCGGTGGGCCACATTGGCCACAAACAGATCTGGGTTGGTGGGGATTGTTTGGTTTGACTTGTTTGTATGGCAGCGGCTTTACGCTGATGTTCACGGTTCTGCCCAAGCTCGGTGTGGCGGGTAATTCTGCGATCATGAATGCTGAACCCGTCTTTGCCCTGGCATTGGGTTGGGCGATACTTGAACAACGAATTGAGTCCGTTCAAGTGATTGGCGCCTTGATGGTGGTGGCTGCAGTCGTGTTTTTGGGGTTACGCCGTCATTAACCTTGGATAACCGCTGATATATTGGGCAGACCAACGATGAATTCCCTTTCTGTCATATTAATTACGCGAAACGAACAGGCAAACTTGGATGCTTGCTTGTCATCGATCAGAGAGATAGCCAACGAAATTGTGGTCGTCGATTCGAACAGTTCAGATGACACTTTGGCTATCGCAAAGTCATACAACGCTGTCATTTCTTCTCCCTCGGATTGGCCCGGATTTGGCGCACAAAAGAACAGGGCATTGGATTTGGCCACCCAGGATTGGGTCTTATCCATAGACGCAGACGAAAGATTGAGCCAAGCACTTCGCGATGAAATCAAGGCGGTTCTTTCCAATCCTTTAGCTGATTGCTACGCCATACCTCGCCGTTCATACTATTGTGGACGCTTAATTGATTATTCCGGTTGGAATCCTGATTTTGTTACCCGTTTGTTCAAGCGCGGCACATCGCGTTTTTCAGACGATTTGATCCATGAAAAATTGTTACCCAATGGCCCAGTTCAAAAGCTGAGCGCACCCATGATTCATTACAGTTTTCGTACTTTCTCTGATGTTTTGCAAAAGATTGACCGGTATTCAACCGACTCTGCTCAACAAGCTTTTCAAAGTGGCAAATCAAGCAGCGTGGCTACCGCTGTTTTTCACGGGTGCTGGGCTTTTTTCCGAACCTATTTTTTAAAACGCGGCTTTCTTGATGGTGGTCATGGTCTTGCTTTGGCCATTTCCAATGCCCAGGGCAGTTACTATCGTTACCTCAAACTATGGCTATTGAATCAAAAGGCAGACCGTGCTCATTAGTGTGATTGTCAGCACCTACAACCGACCTGATGCCTTGAATTT
>JBJTXF010000179.1:0-3496 GCA_046082145.1 Limnohabitans sp.
CTGGCTGCAGAAGATGTCACCGCAAGCCAAGTTTGTGCTTTGGCGCAATCCATCACCGACAGCTTAGATCCTTTGGTAGAGCAATTTGAAGAGCCGTTGACACGCTTGTCTTTGACATTGACCCCCGCGCAATTGCAAACCATCCAGAAAAAATACCAGCAAGATTTAAAAGACTACCGCAAAGAATGGAAATTGGAAGCTTCCGCAGAGGACCAACTGGACGTTCAAGTCGACAAAGGCCAAGCCAATGCTGAAAGGTTTTATGGACGCTTGAGCCCTTCACAAAAAAAGCTGCTGCGGCAATTGGCGCAAAACTCGGGTTACGAAGCACAGCGCACATTCGCCGAACGGGAAAGACAACAACGCGAAAGTTTGGCCATGCACACGCGCATTGTGCAAAACCCCTCCAACGCCGAAGAAGCAAGGGCCTTGGTGCGTCAATGGTTACAAAGCAGTTTGCACAGTGCCGACCCCGAATACGTGGCTTACTTGAAAAAACGCAAACGTCTCAATTGCGAAGCCTCTGCGCAGTTGCACAACATCACCACGCCTGAACAGCGCGAACGCGCGGTGAAAGTGCTCAAGGGCTATGAGGAAGACGTGCGCAACTTGATGCGAAAAAAAACTTGACCCCGTTCAAGCCTGCAAAGACGCCCACATTTCTTTGTCACGTTCTGCGGTCCAAATTCGGGGATGCTTGATGCCTTTGGCTTCATCGTAGGCTCGGCTCACATCGAAGGGCAAACAGTGCTCATATATAAACACGTTGCCAAACACCGGGTCCATGTGCTGACGGGTCAAGGCCATCGCGGCCTTGAGATCCATCCCTTTGGCAACCGCTTGCTTGCCACAGTCAAACAAGGTTTCTACCCAACGCTTGGTGTAATCCAACGCTTTGTTGACATTGGCGTTGCCCAGCATGGCTTCTCCCCGCCCCGGAACCATTGCCTCAGCACCCAAAGCGCGCAGTGCCTCCAGCGTTGCCGGCCATTCCTCTAAATGCGCGTCGCCTGTGTAAACACCCGCCTCAAATTCGACCAAGTCGCCGCTGAAAAGCACTTTTTCTGCAGCCACCCAAGCGATGGTGTCGCCACGCGTATGGCCTGCGCCCGGGTGCCAAATATCCACGGTCAGCCCGCCCAAGTCCACGCTGATACTGCCTTGTCTGCCAGCGGTGCCGTCACCCACCACCAACGTGGGCCATGTCAAGCCCGGTACGCTGTCAGCCCCTCTGAACAATCGGGGAAATCGGTCCATTTCACTTTGCATGTCCTCGGCGCCGCGCTCGACAATCAGGTCGTGGGTGCCCTTGCTGGCAATGATTTCTGTGGCACCCTCTGAAAGATAAGCACTGGCCCCCAAGACACGCACCGCGTGGTAGTGGGTCAGCAGAACGTATTTGATCGGCTTGTCGCTGATCTGTCGAATGCGCGCAATCAGGTCTTGCGCCATCAAGGGGGTGGCCGTGGTGTCACTCACCAAGATGTATTTGTCACCGATGATGACGCCGGAGTTGGGATCGCCCTCGGCGGTGTAAGCCCAGCAATGTGCACTGAGCTGGGTGAAACTGATTTTTTTATCGCTTAAGTCGCTTTGGCTGGCAAATGCTTTGGACATGACACACCTTTCTGGAAGTCGATGCTCAGATCATAAGCAACTCATGCCGATGCTGAATCTGCGTTAACGTTGGTCACATCAATATCAGCTTGGTTTAAAACCTGCCAAGCCACTTTCAATATGTCGTTGTCATGTCTGGGCCACACTTCAACCACAAGATGCTGGCCCCGCGAGACTTGGAGTCTGTTGCCCTTGACCAGTACATGGTCAGGGTTATCAGCGTCAAGTTCACCGACTACAGTGGCCCAAGCTCGCCCTTCTAATACTTGCAAAGTGTGAGTAGTTTGCGGTCTGGCTGACCACAAACCATCAATCACAAATGCAGACTCAAACAGTGCGTCCATGGCAAATACTATTTGAAGCAAGATACGGCATGTTGCAAATCAAGCCGATGTTTGTCCAATGAAAAAAACACGATTAATGCATGCAGAAAACGCATTGATTGACCACAGCTTCAAGGTTAAGCTGTTTAACCGTTATCGATTTCTTACCTGATGCCATGTCGATACCAAGAACACGTTCTTTATCATTAGGTTCGCTCAGGGCCTCTGAAGCGACAGCCAGATTACTGAACTTCAGCGCTGCTGCGGACGAACTGTCGCTCACGCAATCTGCTATCAGCCGCCAAATCCAAAACCTGGAAAGTGAGTTGGGTCAACGGTTGTTCATCCGCCATGCTCGTGCTGTTGAGCTGACGCGATATGGGGTTCAATTACTGCAAGTGGTCAGCCAGTCGCTTTTACAAATTGACAATACCGTACAAAATATTCGAGCCACATCCTCCAGACGCGCCATCGCCGTGACAACGTTTGCTTCTTTCGCATCGATGTGGCTCATCCCGCGTTTGGCCGCATTTCAATCCTCTTACCCGGATATTGATATTCGCATCCATGCCAATGACAAACCGCTGGACTTGGCCAGTACAGACATTGATATCGCCATTCGCTATGGACCTGCAAACACCATGCCTGCAAATGCTCAAAAACTTTTTGGCGAACAACTCATGCCTGTTGCCAGCCCATTGCTTTTGTAAAGTGAGGATCCCATCACGAAACCTGGAGATTTGGCCCGATTTGCACTGATTGAACAAAATCTGGAAACCCCTACTTATTTGGATTGGATGAACTGGCGTTTATGGCTGAATGGACATGGGTTGCATACCTTGCAACCCAAGCGCTGGCTGTATTTCAATTACACCTACCAATCGGTTCAGGCTGCAATAGATGGTTTGGGTTTGGTTCTGGCAAGACCCCCACTGATTGCAGCCAATTTAGCTCAAGGAGATTTGGTAGAAGTCTTACCGGGACACCGCAATGAGTCACCTATGGGCTATTGGCTATTGACCAGCCCTATGAGTTCAGACTGTGAGGAGGTTAAGTTGTTTTCAACCTGGCTGCTAAAGCAAGCGAGCGACACAGCCTCTCAGTTATCGACCTGAAACAGGCTCACGAAAAAGGGGTAGGCCACACCACGCCGTTTTCGTTGAGTAACGCATCCAGCGGCATGTCATGTGGCTCGGGCACCATGTCTTCGATGAAACCGTTGGTGAAACCCAAACCCACAGTGAAAGGTGAGGGTTGTAATTGCGCCAAAGTGCGGTCGTAAAAGCCACCGCCATAACCCAAGCGGTAACCACCGGGGCCATATCCAACACATGGCACAAAGAGCAATGTGGGAACCACCACTTCGGTGTCTTTGGGCTTGGGTATGTGGTAAGCATCTTCTTCCATGTCACAACCGGGGTACCACGCATGAAAGGTCAACGTTTTGGTGATTTTGTTGACCACGGGCAGGCCAATGCGCCTGAGTACCGGGTCGTCCAATAATTCGCCATCTTCTTTCCATCGGTGCAACGCGGGTAAAGGGTCAAATTCCCCTT
>JBJTXF010000180.1:0-4096 GCA_046082145.1 Limnohabitans sp.
CCGCTGGCCTGCCGGGTGCATCGGACTCCGCGTCGCCGGTGGCAAAACCCGGCGGCTTTGGCCAGCTGGTGAGTGCCGCGATCGGTCAGGTCAATGACCTGCAAATGCAAGCTCGCGGCATGCAAGATGCCTATGACCGTGGCGAGCCCATTGCGCTCACCGACGTGGTTATGGGCATGCAGAAATCGTCCCTTGCCTTCGAGGCCACCTTGCAGGTGCGCAACAAAGTGCTCAGAGCGTATGAAGAAATCATGAACATGCCGGTCTAACCTGAGAGAACACTATGGCCACCGCAAGTGCAACACTCAATTCGCCAGTAGGCACCTCTAACAACGCATTGACCACTGAGTCAGATGCAGGTGCGCGAACCAACAACGCGATGGTGGCCAGTGGCACACCGATGCGCTCGATCACCAGTTCGGCGCTGACCGACCCCATGGGCATGGTCCGCGACTTGGTACGTCAACCATCGGTGAAAAGGGTACTGCCTCTGATCATCATTTTGATGGTGGTGGCTGCGTTTGGCTTGGCTTCGATGTCTATGAAGACGCCGCCGATGCGGGCCTTGACCATGATGCTGCCGGAAGCTGACAAGCAACTCGCCATTGAAACCCTCAAGACCGCCAATTTCAAACCCGAAATCGACAACAACACCGGGCAAATCATGGTGCCTGCTGACAAATACCAAGAGGCCCGCATGTTGCTGGCCTCCAAAGGTTTGCCACGTACCGAAGTGCAAGGCATGGAAACCTTGAAAGACATGCCGGCGATGACCACCAGCCAGTTCATGGAACAGGTTCGCTACAACAATGCCATGGAACAAGAGTTGGCGAAAACCATCTCTCAAATTGCAGGCATTCGCAGTGCCAGGGTGCATTTGGCTGCGCCCAAGCAAAGTGTGTTTGTGCGCGACCGGGTGCCGACCAAGGCATCGGTGATCATCACGCGCGCCCCCGGCAAAGAAGTGTCGTCTGCCAATGTGCAGGCCATTATTTCCTTGGTGGCTTCGAGCGTTCCCTATTTGGCCCCTGAAAACGTCTCCGTGGTGGACAACTATGGCTCATTGATGAACGACATGTTGGGTCCGCAACCACTGGGTTTGACAGGTGCAGAACTCCAGCAAAAGCAGCACATGGAAGACTTGTATCGCACACGTTTGTTGCAATTGCTGGCACCGATTGTGGGTGCTGAAAACGTCACTGCCCAGGTGACTTTGCAACTGGATTTCACACAACAGGAAATCACCACCGAAGACTTTGACCAAGGCGACAAGGGACCGAAGACACGTTCTGAGTTGTATGTGGAAGACCGCAATACCTTTAAAGATGCGATTGGTATTCCTGGTTCGCTCACCAGCACACCGCCTAACCCGCCCATTAACCCTGCAGCCACCGATGCCACTCCCGCCGATCCGAACAAAGGTGTGAGTGAAAAAGGGGTGCAAGTGGTCGCGCGCAGCACCAAAAATTACGAGCTTGACCGTGCCGTTCGACACACCAAAAGCGCCATGGGCAATATTTCCAAACTCGGTGTCGGTGTGTTGATCAATGAACGCCCCATTCCTGCTGGCATGAAAGTGGAAAAGCCCGCAGATGGCTCACCACCGCCAACGACCATTCCCTATACCCAAGAAGAATTGGACCGTTTGAACCAGTTGGTGCGTGGTGCGGTCGGCTTTAACGACCAGCGCGGCGATGTCGTCACCGTGGTCGCGACACGTTTTGAGCCGCCTGTTGATCCGAATGCGGTGCCTTGGTACAAAGACGAAGCCTTGGCATCATTGGCCAACAGCGGTGTGATTGCCTTGTTGTTTTTGTTGTTCTTGATGGCGGTGGTTCGTCCCATGATCAAGAAGCTGATCAAGCCGGAAGTCGATCCAGCGGCGATTGCAGCAGCAGCGATGGCTGCAGCGGCTGCAGAAGCTGCCACCGCAGAAAAATTGCGAGCCGAACGTATCGCTGCGGCAGAGGCCGAAGCCGCAGCCAGGGTGGTGGCAGAACGTGCGGCTCGCGAAGAGGCTGAGGAAAAAGCCCGCAAAGAGGCTGAGGCTGCCGCTGAAGCCGAGCGACTGGCTGCCGAAGCCTTGGCCAAAGAGGCAGAGATGGCTGAAGAAGCCGCCGCCGCCGAAGCCGCCCGCATGGCAGAAGAAGAGGCTGCCCGCGAAGCAGAGCGTCTGGCCGCACTTGAACTGCAGGCAGAATCGGGCGAAGAAGTGGAACTGGAAGAAGGCGAATCGCTGGATGACCTCAAGGCACGCATGGGCAAACTCAAACCTAAGAAAGCCAGTATCCCCGCCGATTTGCTCAACAATGCCAACTCATATGATGACAAAGTCGCATTGATTCGCATGATTGTGTCTGACAACTCCGGCCGAGTGGCCAGTGTCATGCGCAACATGATCGAGTCTTGATGACGCACTCGCTACCAAGGAAACGACATGGCTGAAACAGACACTATCCAATGGACCCCTGAGCTTCGCGCTGAAATGGAGGCCATGACTTCTACCCAGCGGGCAGCTGTGCTGATGTTGCTGTTGGGTGAAGAGCAAGCGGCTGAAATCGTGAAATACCTCAGCCCCAAAGAAGTACAAGCGCTGGGCGCAGCCATGGTGCAAGCCTCATCACTGTCGCAAGGTGCAGTGAATGTGGTGCTCGATCAATTTGTTGACATGCTAAAGAAGCAAAACAGCGTCGGTTTGGGTGGCTCAGACTACGTGGACCGAGTCATGCGTTTGGCCTTAGGTGAAGACAAAGCCAACTCGGTGCTCAACCGCATCATGCCTGGACAAGGCACCAAAGGTTTGGATATCTTGTCTTGGATGGATCCGCGCTCTATTGCCGAAATGATTCGTACCGAACACCCGCAAGTGATCGCAATCATTTTGTCGATTTTGGAAACCAGTGTCGCCGCCGATGTGTTGGTGTACTTGCCGCCTGAAGTCCGCCCTGAAGTGATTCAGCGCGTGGCTGCGATGGACACAGTGCAGCCGTCTGCCATGGCCGAGTTGGAGCAAATCATGAGGCAGCAGTTTGCCAAGAGCTCGTCGTCCAAGTCGTCAAGCTTTGGCGGTATCAAGGCCGCTGCAGATATCATGAATAAAACCAAAACCGATTTGGAACGTGCTGTCATGGATGGCTTGGAAGAACTCGATGCCGATCTGATGCTAAAAATCCAAGACCAGATGTTCACCTTTGATAACTTGGTGTCTGTCGATAACAAGGGTATCCAAGTGTTGATGCGCAATGTCGAACCCGACCAATTGATGGTGGCCTTGAAAGGTGCGCCTGAGGAAGTGTTGGCCCGTTTCCTCGACAACATGTCAGAGCGTGCCCGGGGTATGTTCAAGGATGACATGGATGCACGCGGCCCTGTGCGCGTTGCAGACGTGGAAGATGCACAAAAGAAAATCATGCGTTTGGCGCGCAAACTGTCAGATACAGGCGAATTGATCTTGGGTGGGGCAGACTTTGTTTAATCCTGATCCGCAGCCAGCCAAGCCGCGCCATTGGTTAGATGACACTTGGCTCAACTCGTCCTCTAAGCCTATTCCAAACTTTGGCGAATTTGATTGGGCCAATGTGCCTAAATTGGATTACGCCACTTTCAAATTCAGACAATTGGCAACGCCAGAGCCTGCCAAGGTGCTGGATGAGGACAGCGGTTTTGTTTTGGAGACATTCGGTAAGCCCGGTGGCTTTCGTCAAGACAAGAAAATAGCCCATGCCTCGGCCCTAGTTGAGCATTTGCCCGAGCTTCATGCTGGGGAGGACTTGCCGCATGAGACCTCTGCACAGGAGAGGCAAAAGGCTGAGCAATTTGCCGCGCAACAAGCCCGTTTACAGGCGCAAGCCGAGCGTGATGCCGATATGCGGCTACAGCGCGAAGTGTTTGGCGCTGAATGCATGTGGAAACGCATGGACGAAGACGATTGGCAGTCGGATCTGCCTTTGGGTGAAGATGCGCCGGTGATCGACCCAGCCGCGCTCGCAGCAGCTCGCGAAGAGGCGTATGCCCAAGGCCATGCCGAAGGAAGCGCTTCTGGTTTGCAACAAGGCCAGTCTCTTGGGCATGCTCAAGGATTCAGCGAGGGCATGGC
>JBJTXF010000181.1:0-2797 GCA_046082145.1 Limnohabitans sp.
AGTTGCGCATCGGCATGGCCATCAAAGATTTTTTTGCCAGCCAAGGTGAACAGGCCTTCCGAGACATTGAAAGCCAAGTCATTGACGACATGACACAAACCGCTTGCGGTGTGTTGGCCACTGGCGGCGGGGCGGTGCTCAAAGAGGCCAATCGCCAATTGCTGCGTGAACGCACCCAAGTCATTTATTTGCGGGTGCAACCCGAAGAAATTTTTCGCCGCCTCAAAAACGACCAACAGCGCCCCTTGTTACAGGTGGATGACCCGAAACACAAAATACAGCAGCTGTTTGAAGAACGAGACCCGGTTTACCAAGACGCAGCACACTTTGTGATTGAAACCCATCGCCCGCGCATACCGACCATGGTCACCATGATCGTCGCCCAACTTGAACTTGCCGGTTTGCTACCGATCGAAACACCCGCCACATGAACCCAAGCACCGCACACGTCCGCATAAATCTCGGCGAACGCAGTTACGACATCGCCATAGCCACTGGATTGATCGACAACGCATCTGCTTGGCAGGGTTTGCCGAAAGCTGCTGCTGCATTGATCGTGACCAACGACACCGTGGCCCCTTTGTATCTCGCCCGTTTGCAAGCCAGTTTGGCGCCCTCTTACCGTGTGGTGCATGTATGCAGCTTGCCTGATGGCGAAAGCCATAAAACCTGGGACAGCCTCAACCGAATTTTTGATGTGCTGTTGGCCCAAGCCTGTGATCGTCACACAGTGTTGTTTGCGTTGGGTGGTGGTGTGGTGGGTGACATCACCGGTTTTGCCGCGGCGTGTTACATGCGAGGTGTGCCGTTTGTGCAAGTGCCCACCACCTTGCTGGCGCAAGTCGATTCATCGGTGGGCGGCAAAACCGCCATCAACCACCCCATGGGTAAAAACATGATTGGTGCTTTTTACCAACCCGAACGCGTGGTGTGCGATTTGGCCACGTTACAAACTCTGCCGCCCAGGGAACTCAGCGCAGGCCTGGCCGAGGTAATCAAATACGGGCCCATCGCCGACATGGCGTTTTTGGATTGGATCGAACAGAACATGGACGATTTGCTGGCGCGCGATCCGCAAGCGCTGGCTCACGCGGTCAAACGCAGTTGCGAAATCAAAGCCTGGGTGGTGGGCCAAGACGAACGCGAAGGCGGCCTTCGCGCGATATTGAATTTCGGTCACACCTTTGGCCACGCGATTGAAGCCGGTTTGGGTTTTGGCGAATGGTTGCACGGTGAAGCCGTGGGTTGCGGCATGGTCATGGCAGCACATTTGTCGCAGCGTTTGGGTTTGGTGGATGCATCGTTTGTGCAACGCCTTACCCAATTGATAACGAAAGCAGGTTTGCCTGTGACTGGCCCAGCGCTCGGTGCAGAGGTGTATTTGCACCACATGCGTGTCGATAAAAAAGCCCAAGCAGGCGACATTCGTTTTGTGTTGATCGACCCCCCGGGCAAGGCGGTGGTGCGAGGCGCCCCCGATGCGCTGGTGGCTGAAGTGGTCGAGGCTTGCTGCCGCGCATGACCCACTTGTTTTCTGCCGGACATGCCACGGCTCCCCCGGAATTGGCACCATACGCCTGCCACCCTGAACAATCCCAAGGGCGTCGCTTTGCCGAGCCCGATGCCCCCACACGCAACGTGTTTCAGCGCGACCGTGATTGCATCGTGCATTCCACCGCGTTTCGCCGCTTGGTTTACAAAACCCAGGTGTTTCTCAACCACGAAGGCGATTTGTTTCGCACCCGCTTAACGCATTCGCTGGAAGTGGCGCAACTCGGGCGTTCGCTGGCGCGCGCCTTGGGCTTGCATGAAGATTTGGTCGAAGCCATTGCCTTGGCGCACGACCTAGGCCACACCCCTTTTGGCCATGCCGGACAAGACGCGTTGAACGAATGCATGTCAGCGCACGGAGGTTTCGAGCACAACTTGCAAAGTTTGCGCGTGGTCGATGCCTTGGAAGAGCGTTATCCGGCATTTGACGGGTTGAATTTGTGCTTTGAAACCCGTGAAGGCATTTTGAAACATTGCTCACAGCGTAACGCGCACTTGCTGCAAGCCGCCGAGCCGGGAGGGGTCGGTGCACGTTTTTTGTTGAACCAACAGCCGTCGATGGAGGCGCAGTTGTGCAACCTCGCCGACGAGATGGCCTACAACGCACACGACATCGACGACGGTGTGCGCTCAGGTTTGATCAGCATGGCGCAATTAAACGAGGTCGATTTTTTCAAACGCTACAGCGGCCAAGTGCAGACCGCATTCCCCGCGCTCTCATCACGGCGGTTGTTGTATGAAACCATACGACGCATGTTGAGCGATCAGGTGTATGACGTGATGCACACCACGCGAGACGCTTTGCAGCAACACGCACCACAGTCGGTACAAGCTGTGCGAGAGTCGCCGCCGTTGGTGCAATTCAGCCCGGCCATGCGCACCGCCAGCACGCAGATGAAACAGTTTTTGCTGCACCATTTGTACCGACATCCACTGGTGTTGCAGACCACCGAATGGGCGCGGCAAGTGGTGCGCGAATTGTTTAACGCGTACATGAACAACCCGCAAGCCATGCCTGACAGCCACGCCGCACGCAGCAACTTGCCGCGAGCGGTGTCCGATTACATCGCGGGCATGACCGATCGGTTTGCCACCAAAGAACATGCGCGATTGACCGGCAAAGTGTTGTCTGCATGACGACCGAAGCACAAGCCATCGCCGACACCCAAGCATGGGTCGAGCGGGCCGTGATCGGTTTGAACCTTTGCCCGTTTGCCAAAGCCGTGGTCAGCAAGCAGCAGGTGCG
>JBJTXF010000182.1:0-8411 GCA_046082145.1 Limnohabitans sp.
CTATTACGTCATGCCCACATTTTTTGGTGCTGTACCGCCCGACCACCCCTTGGCACACCAAGAGGTGTTTGGCCCTGTGCTGGCAGCTATGCCGTTCACCGATGAAGCACATGCGATTACCTTGGCCAATGGCACTGACTACGGACTGCTGGCTGCTGTGTGGACTGAAAACGGCGGTCGCCAACAGCGTGTGGCCAAGGCCTTGAAATGCGGGCAAGTGTTTGTGAATTCGTTCGGTGCTGGCGGTGGCGTGGAGTTGCCTTTTGGCGGCGTCAAACGCAGCGGCCATGGACGCGAAAAAGGATTTTTCGCATTGGAAGAAATGAGCACCACCAAAACCGTGGTGCATTTCCACGGATAACCATTGAAAGTAAAAGCCATACCATGACACAGTTGAACAAAAAAATTGCCATCGTCACCGGCGCAGGTGGCGGATTCGGCGAAGGCATTGCGCAAGCGTATGTGCGCGAGGGCGCACGCGTGATTGTGGCCGATATCAATGGCCAGGCTGCAAACCGAGTGGCTGAGTCGCTGGGTGCACAAGCCAGCCCATTCACTTGCGATGTCAGCCATGCCGACCAAGTGCAAGCTTTGGTTGCCTATTGCGTGGCCATGTTTGGCATCCCCGAGGTTGTGGTGAACAACGCTGGCACCACGCATAAAAACCGCCCATGTTGGAAGTGGATGAAGCCATGTTCGACAAAGTGTTTGCGGTCAATGTGAAATCGATTTTTCACATGGCGCATGCCGTGGTGCCACTCATGCGGCAACAAAAACGCGGTGTGATTTTGAACATCGGTTCGGTCGCCGGTATCCGCCCTCGCCCGGGTTTGTCTTGGTATAACGCCTCCAAAGGCGCGGTCAATCTGCTGTCCAAATCGATGGCGGTGGAACTCGGTCCCGAAAACATTCGTGTCAACGCCATTTGTCCCGTGATGGGTGTAACCGGTTTGTTTGAAGACTTCATGGGTTTGCCCGACACGCCCACCAACCGCGCCAAATTTTTAGGCACGATTCCGTTGGGCCGGTTTTCTCAAGCCAGCGATGTGGCCGCTGCCGCTGTGTTTTTGGCCAGTGACGCCGCCGAGTTTTTCACGGGACTTGAGTTGCCTGTGGATGGCGGACGCACGATCTGATGGCTGGGTCGCATTACACCATGCCACTGGGGACCTCCTGCGAGTGAATGCAATAGACGCATCGACTTTGGCGCATTTGCAAAGTTGGCAAGGCCACACAGAGACGCGAGTGGATCAGATCGGCATCGCACCTGTGCGCGGCATGAACGCCTTGCTCGACCGAACACTCCACGAGCCTCAACCGGGTGATGCGCTGCCGCTGATGTGGCATTGGTTATTTTTTCTGCCCACCGCCAAACAATCGGAATTGGGCGAAGACGGACATCCCAAACGCGGCGGTTTTTTACCGCCAGTGCCATTTCCTCGAAGAATGTGGGCGGGTGGCGAATTGCATTGGCACCAACCTATTCGTCTCGGTGACCCAGTGCAACGCGTTTCTCGCATTGAACAAGTGCAACACAAACAAGGCCGAAGCGGGGAACTGTTGTTCGTTCAAGTTCATCACGCCTACCACGGGCCGCAGGGATTGTGTTTGCAGGAGATGCATGACATTGTGTACAGGCCATCGACTGCGAAGAATGCATCGACACCCACCGCCGTTCAACCCACGCAAACACCTTTATGGAGGCGTGATGTCGTGCCCGACGATGTCATGTTGTTTCGTTACTCGGCCCTGACCTTCAACAGCCACCGCATTCACTACGACCGCCGCTATGCGATGCACACCGAGGGCTATCCGGGCCTGGTAGTGCATGGTCCTTTGATGGCGACTTTGATGGTGGACTTGCTGGTGCAACACGGCCATCACGGGTTGAAAAGTTTTTCTTTCAAGGCACTCCAACCAGCGTTTGAATGTGCCGACCAACGCTCACTGAGTATTTGTGCTGCGCCAAGCGATCCTGACAACCACAATGAACCCATGCATGCATGGGTTCAAGACCATGAAGGCCATGTGTGCATGCAGGCCACGGCACGTTGCGATTCCACACCTACACAAACACACTGATGAAGCCTCCCCTTCCTGCCCATGACGAGCACCAAGATATCCGCGATGCGGTCAGGTCGCTGTGCGCCTCTTTCGACAGTGCTTACTGGCAAGACGTGGATGAACAACGCGCATACCCTGAAGCCTTTGTCGACGCACTCACACAAGCAGGATGGCTGGCTGCACTCATACCCACCGAATACGGTGGCTCGGGCTTGAACCTCACTCAAGCCTCGGTGATCATGGAAGAGATCAACCTCTCGGGCGGCAACGCGGGTTCCTGTCATGGGCAGATGTACAACATGGGTACCGTGTTGCGTCACGGCTCCAAGCAACAAAAACAAACCTACTTGCCACGCATTGCCAGCGGTGTATGGCGCTTGCAATCCATGGCCGTCACCGAACCCGACACCGGCAGCGATACCACGCGCCTCAAAACCACCGCCTACAAACGCGGCGACCGCTATGTGGTCAACGGCCAAAAAGTTTGGATATCAAGGGTGCAACATTCCGACCTCATGCTGCTGTTGGCACGCACCACGCCTTTGGCTGAAGTGACGCGCAAAAGCCAAGGCTTGTCGGTATTCATTGTGGATGTCAAACAAGCCTTGACGCAAGGCATGGTAGTCAAGCCGATTCGCAACATGCCCAACCACGAAACCAACGAAGTGTTTTTTGAAAACCTGGAGATTCCAGAGGACAACTTGATTGGTCAAGAAGGCGAAGGGTTTTCATACATTCTGGATGGACTGAATGCTGAACGCGCGTTGATTGCCGCCGAATGCATTGGCGACGCTTATTGGTTCATTCGCAAAGCCCGCGACTATGCCAACACGCGCCAGGTCTTCGGTCGCCCCATCGGCATGAACCAAGGCGTACAGTTTCCCATCGCAGACAATTGGATAGAAACCGAGGCTGCCAACCTGATGCGCTACGAGGCTTGCAAACGATTTGATGCGCAACTTTCCTGTGGCGCTCAAGCCAACATGGCCAAGTACCTGGCAGCCAAAGCCTCTTGGAAGGCGGCCAATGTGTGTTTGCAAACCCATGGCGGTTTTGGCTTTGCGAGCGAATACGATGTGGAGCGAAAATTTCGCGAAACCCGTCTCTACCAAATCGCCCCGATTTCCACCAACCTGATTTATGCCTATATCGCCGAACACGTGCTGGGCATGCCAAAGTCGTACTGATGCCTTCCACACCCAAAACCCAACCCCTGGACCATGTCATGGTGGTGTCGCTCGAGCATGCGATTGCCGCGCCATTTTGTACACGCCAACTCGCCGATCTTGGTGCACGTGTCATCAAAATCGAACGCCCCGGTGAAGGTGATTTCGCCCGAGGCTATGACAAACGCGCACGCGGTGCCTCATCGCATTTTGTGTGGGTCAACCGATCCAAAGAAAGTCTGGCACTGGATTTGAAACAACCCAGCCACTTGTCTGCTTTGAAACACATACTCGGTCATGCCGATGTCTTGGTGCAAAACCTCGCCCCGGGTGCAACCGCTCGCATGGGCTTGGATGCCAATACGTTGCGCGCATTACACCCGCGTTTGATTGTGTGTGACATCTCAGGCTATGGTCTTGATGGGCCCTACCGCGACAAAAAAGCCTATGACTTGTTGATTCAAAGCGAAGCGGGTTATTTGTCCATCACTGGCACGCCCGAGCAACCCAGCAAGAGCGGTAACTCGATTGCTGACATTGCCGCTGGCATGTACGCCTACAGCAGCATATTGGCAGCCTTGCTTCACCGCGACAAAACCGGTGAAGGCGCACACATCGATGTTTCCATGCTCGAAGCACTGACAGAGTGGATGGGGTTTCCCATGTACTACGCCATGGACAACGCACCGCCACCGCCACGCAATGGTGCGTCGCATGCCACCATTTATCCCTATGGACCATTTGCGGCTGGGGACGGCAACCATGTCATGTTGGGTTTGCAAAACGAACGCGAGTGGTTACAGTTTTGCGAAGTGGTGATGCAAGACAGTGCGTTGGCCGTCGATCCTCGCTTCAACAACAACCGTTTGCGGCATGAGAATCGCAGCTTGCTTGAGGGCATCATCCTCCAAGTATTCGCCAGCATGACGGCCGCACAGGTCATCGAAAAACTGGACCAAGCACAAATCGCCAACGCCCGCATGAACAACATGGCAGACGTATGGGCTCATCCGCAATTGCAAGCACGCAAGCGTTGGGTTGACATCAATTCTCCTGTGGGCAAATTGCCTGCATTGTTGCCACCGGGTCAAAGCGATGCATTCGACTACACCATGGGTGCCATACCCAGCGTGGGTGAACACACCGAAGAAATATTGGCGGAATTTGGGATCAGTCTTTGATTTGCTCAGCGCAATCGGAGTTGATTTCAGCTGAGTTTTTTGATCAGCAATTGATTGGTATCCATATTGATAGCGGACTCAAAACTTGACGCAAATAGCTTGGCACCTCGTAACAGCATACGCACCGGTAGGCCTTTGCCATAGGCGAAAGAATGTCTTGCAAAAAGCACCGGGCCGCTGGGAGTTTCCCGAACTGCGAATTTTTGATGTGTCAATCTTTCATTGATCTGTTCGCACAGTTTTTGCACTTCTGCCAACGGTGTCATGGTACTGGTGGGAAATGCCTGACCAATGAAGATGATTTGCTTGGAATCTGGCACCACGCGCACCCAAAAAGGGTATAAAAACCCCCGTGAACAGTAAATGTCACCGTTTTTTTCCAAGCGCGCATCGGTTCGATTGGCGTTGAAATAATCACACACCAACTGGTTGTTCACTTCGAAAGGCTTCCACACCTTGGGGCTGTCAGCGTCGGCTTTTTGTGCTCGGGTTTCTTCCATGACTTCCAACGCATGTACCGCCAACTTGGGAATCTCTACTTTGAGAAATCCCGCCAAGCGCAAATTGTTTTGCAGGGCAATTTGTATCTCATCAAACTGGGGGGCTTTGATTTGCACCGCTGACGGCGCGGTTTGCATCACCATGTCTTTGTAGTAACGCTCCGGTTTGGCCATCACAAAATCTTTGTAAAGGTGGTAGTCCTCAATGATTTTTTGCAACGAAATGCCAAAAAAGAAATGCCGGATATCTTTCTTTTCAAGCACGTCTTTATAGAAAAGCTCGAAACCATATTCGATCTTTTCTTTAAATTCTGCTTCCGTTCGAACGACCATAAATGCCCATATTCCCTGAAAAACTCACTGCGACATCTTATCGAATGATGCAAAAAATAGATACCAATTTTCCAAACCGTTGAGGGGTTTTCTTGCCTTATTGTGAATCGGAAGCAGTCTGTAAAGCTAAATAGGTAGAGAAAGTTTTTCATTGAAAAGTTCAAAAAAACTTTTTTCATGGCCGAGTTGCAAGTGTATTTTTTATCTATTTTTGACAGATATTTATACCGTGGCAATAGGTGCTGCTGGTGAGCCAATAGCGCCTGGAAGACGCAAGGGCGGTGCTGTTAACAAAAAACGGTGGCGCTGGTTAGCGCGCAACCATTTGGCCAATGGTGTCAAATGCCAGAGCTCGCCCAAATGCACGCCAAGCTTAAAGAGGCAGTGTTCGTGCAAGGGCAAACTTGAGCAACGACCTTCACCGGGCAGTGCCGGATGTACTTCAACGGCGTAGTTGTCCGCAATCAGTGCTATCAAGCCACTGTCAGTGATCCACTGCTTGAGCTTTTCATCTCTTCCGTCTAAGGCACAGCCTGTGCGAGCCAACACATCAGTATCAGGCTGACGGTTCATTTGTAGCAGTACATCACCAAAACCGGTGTGCAGACATACCATGTCACCGCTTTCAATCTCAATACGGTCATTTTCGAGTACGCGCATCCAAGTTTCGTACCCTACAGCCTCACCGGTATGACCTACATGCGCATGTAAATCAACCATCACAGCACGACCTTGGACGCAACGCTCAGCCATTACCTCTATACCCAGAGCCCCGGCATATGAAGTGGAAACTTTGGGAATGTTGATGAAATCAAAAATGCCAGCAGCCTCAGGTTTGTCAGGTCCGACAACATCAATACCCGCGCGAAAACCGTTGTAATAAAGCGCTTCAGGTACACCATCTCCATCGGCATCAAACATAGAGCCTGCATGCGCCAAACTGTCCCACTGTGTGCTGTATTGCAAATGCATGATGACCAAATCGTCACTCATCACATCGGTGCATGAAGGGTCATCGCACCACAATTGGTAGTTCATATTGGGTTTGCCATTGCGCACCGTAGGGCGCAGAACGGGCGCGCTGCGTCTGGGGTTGAGCACACTGCCACCCGGAAAATCCAAAGGCAAACTCAGATTGAATGTGATACCGTTCTTGACTTCGGCCATGCCTTGAAGAACTTTTTCTGGGGTCAACAAATTCATTCGACCAGCTTGGTCATCCGGACCAAAATCACCCCAATTTGAACCTAGTGGTCTGTGTTTCCAACGCGTCGATTGACTCATGATGGGTTACCCAGAGGGTTACTTTGACCAGCTCAGTATCGGTTATAAATTTCCAAAGCTTTGAGCATGGATTTTTCCTGCTCAATGATGGGAATCATTTTGGATTCTTTGTTGTCGTATTGCTTGAGCAAGGCAATGATTTTCTCTGCCGCGTCGGCAGGCACCACTACCACACCGTCGGTGTCGCCGACGATGTAGTCACCTGGATTGACCCATATATCGCCACACTTCACAGGCACTTGTTTTTCTGCTCCAACCATGCGTCCGACCGATGTGGCAGGAGTGATACGCCGTGACCAGACAGGAAAACCGATGCGGCGCAGCTCGGCCACATCGCGCACAGCACCATCAATCACTGCACCCGCCAGCCCGCGCACCTTTGCCGTGGTGCCCATCAAATTACCCATGGCTGCGATATCGATACCGTCTTGCATCACATAAACCAATATGGATCCTTCTGGGGCTTGGTCAAGCAATTCAAGAGCCAGATTGGGATACTTGCGGGTGTCGTTCTTCAGCACAGGTCGCAACACTGCAGTGGCTGCGCGGCCCACGACGCGAGTATCAAAAATCGGCTTCATGTCAGCTGACATCCAACCACGCGCACCGGTGGCCTCTTCGATGGCATCTGCAATATTGCCCGTGCTGTTTTCAGGCAGTGACAAAGCCTCAATGATTTGTTGCTCTGTCATTGACCATGACGGTTGACCTGATAACAAACACAAAATGAACAAAACCGAGTGAAGTGATCGACGCATATTCGGCTCCTTGTATAACGCTCATAAATCAATTCAACACATCATAACCAGCCACAGAGATCAAATGGTTTGAATGGGCTGAACCATTATTTAACTCAATGATCTAGAGCGCAAATAGATGGCCATGATTTCAATCACCAAAATGATCGCCACGCCGTAAATCATCAAGGGTGTCAACCACAACATCACCAATCCCGTGGCGATCAATGGTATAGGCAACTGTCGCCAAGAACCCCAATCAGCCTGGGGTATCAAACCAAGGCCACTTCGATATCTTTTAAAGACCATCAGCCACCCCGAGATGATAGAAAAAAGAATACCAAGGCCAAACAAAACCAACAATGCTTGATTCCACCAGCCTAAATCTCCTCTGTGAAAGGGAATTCCGATAGCAGTCGCTTGGCCAAAAAGCGTTTGATCTTTCCAGGTGCTAAAGAACAAAATCTCACCAGAATAAGCGTCGATCAATACATCAAAACGTTTGAGAGGATCAGCCTTCTCCACATGGGCTGCACGCCATACACCCAGTTTTCCATTCGGGGGTATCAATTGAAATCTAACATCACCCACCTTTGAACTGATAGCCTGCCATACCGCATGTACAGGCAAGGGTGAGTTTTCCAAATTCATCGCCGATTGAAAGGAGGATGGAACCTGCGGTGGCGCTTGACCTGCTGCGTCCCGAAGATACCGAATCTGCTGACCAGTGTATTGACTCCAAGTCAAACCCGTGGTGGTGATAGTCAAGCTCAACAAGGAAAAAGATAAACCCAACAGGGTATGCCATTTCTTCCAAGGCGCTCGCCCAGACCATGTTTTTTCAGGGCGTAAATCCGTGACCCTCTGAGGCCAAGCCAACACCACGCCCGTGATTAACATGATCCACAGCCAGGTTGCGCCCCATTCAATCAACCAACGCCAAGCGTTGCTCTGTAATAAAGTGGAATGCAGTTTTTTTGCCCAGTATGAGAATCGTTGCTGTTGCTCAATGACGCCGAGGATTTGTAAGTTGTAGGGATTGACATAAACAATTTTTGAATCCTTGGGAAAACCGAACAATGACCGCAAAAACGGTTGCGGTGATTCGATATTGGTTTGTGAATGCATGGCATGTCCACCATGGCG
>JBJTXF010000183.1:0-2839 GCA_046082145.1 Limnohabitans sp.
GCACTTTGCAACTTGGCTTGTTCCGGGTTGAGACCGATGACAAATTCTTTGTAATGTTTGAGTCGCTCGGGCACGGGTTTGTAACCCTCTTCAATGCGCTCGAACTCCATGAATCCTGTGATTTTTCCCATGATGTGTGTCCTGTGTGTTCGGGTTAGGCCTTGGCGGTGGCCTTGGCCGTCACTTTGGGGTCAGTCTTGGTGGCCATGTCGCCCAAAGCGCGTTTGTATTCGTTGGGGAAAACCTTGACAAATTGGGTGCGGGCCTCTGACCAGTTATCCAGCAAAGCACGCGCACGTTTGGAGCCGGTCCACCGGTGGTGGTCTTCCAACGATTTCTTCAACTGCGATTCATCGGATTGGCCCCGGTGCCACAAGGTTTTGGGCACGGTTTCGGCTTGTTCTTTTTCCGACAAGACTTTTTCCAAACTCACCATCGCGGTATTGCAACGCTGGGCAAATTCGCCGTCTTCGTCGTACACATAAGCAATGCCGCCGCTCATGCCCGCCGCGAAATTGCGACCTGTGCTGCCCAGCACGGCGACAGTGCCACCGGTCATGTATTCGCAACCATGGTCGCCTGTGCCTTCCACCACCGCGCTAGCCCCTGACAAACGAACAGCAAAGCGTTCGCCTGCGACGCCGCTGAAGAATGCTTCGCCACTGGTCGCGCCATAAAGCACGGTGTTGCCCACGATGATGTTGCTGGTGGCTTCCCCCCTGAAATCAATGCTGGGGCGCACCACCACGCGACCACCGGACAAACCTTTGCCGGTGTAATCGTTGGCGTCGCCAATCAAATACAAGGTGATGCCTTTGGCCAAAAACGCGCCAAACGATTGACCACCGGTGCCCTCGAGTTGAATACGCAAGGTATCGTCAGGCAAGCCTTCGGGACGCACTTGGGTCAACGCACCCGACAACATCGCGCCGACCGATCGGTTGACGTTGCGAGCCACTTCCATGAACTGCACTTTTTCCGCTTTGTCGATCGCAGCGCGGCTTTTTTCAATGAGCACTTTGTCCAAGGCTTTTTCCAAACCATGGTCTTGGGTCGCCACATGAAACAACGGCGTGCCTGCAGGCACAGGGGGTTGCGCCAACAAACGAGAGAAATCCAAGCCACGGGCTTTCCAATGCTCGATCCCTTTTTTCATGTCAAGCAAATCGGAGCGGCCGATCATGTCGTCAAATTTGGCTATACCCAATTGCGCCATGATGTGGCGCACTTCTTCGGCGATGAAGAAGAAATAATTGACCACATGCTCAGGCTTGCCGGCGAATTTTTTTCGCAACACGGGGTCTTGCGTGGCCACACCCACCGGACAGGTGTTCAAGTGGCATTTGCGCATCATGATGCAGCCTTCGACCACCAACGGTGCGGTGGCAAAACCAAATTCGTCGGCGCCCAACAATGCACCGATCGCCACATCGCGGCCGGTTTTCATTTGGCCATCGGTTTGCACCCGAATGCGACCGCGCAACCTGTTGAGCACCAAGGTTTGCTGTGTTTCGGCCAGGCCGATTTCCCAAGGGCTGCCCGCGTGCTTGATGGAAGACCAGGGTGACGCGCCGGTGCCGCCATCGTGACCGGCAATCACCACATGGTCGGCTTTGCATTTGGCCACGCCTGCGGCCACCGTTCCGACACCGACTTCAGACACCAACTTCACGCTGACATCCGCATGCGGCGCGACATTTTTCAAGTCGTGAATCAGTTGCGCCAAATCTTCGATGGAGTAGATGTCGTGGTGGGGTGGCGGCGAAATCAAACCCACGCCGGGAACCGAGTAACGCAAGAAGCCGATGTATTCAGAGACCTTGCCGCCGGGCAATTGGCCGCCTTCGCCGGGCTTGGCACCTTGCGCCATCTTGATTTGTATTTGGTCTGCGCTGGACAGGTATTCGGCGGTCACACCAAAGCGACCGGAGGCGACTTGCTTGATTTTGGAACGCAAGGAATCGCCCGCCAGCAACGGCATGTCCACTTCAACCTGTTTGTCGCCGATCACACTTTTGAGCGATTCGCCTGGTTGGATCGCGATGCCTTTGAGCTCGTTGCGGTAGCGCGCCGGGTCTTCACCGCCTTCGCCCGTATTGCTCTTGCCGCCGATACGGTTCATGGCCACCGCCAAGGTGGCATGTGCTTCGGTGCTGATGGATCCCAGCGACATGGCGCCCGTGGCAAAGCGCTTGACTATCTCGGAAGCAGGCTCGACCTGGTCAATCGGTATGGTTTTGCTCGGATCGATTTTGAACTCGAACAAACCGCGCAAGGTCATGTGGCGACGGCTTTGGTCGTTGATGATTTGTGCGTACTCTTTGTAAGTGGTCCAGTTGTTGGCGCGTGTGCTGTGCTGCAGTTTGGCAATCGCATCAGGCGTCCACATATGGTCTTCACCGCGTGTTCTCCACGCGTATTCGCCGCCTGTTTCAAGCATGTTGGCAAGCACAGGGTCTTGACTGAACGCGGCATGGTGCATACGTATGGCTTCTTCGGCAATTTCAAAAATACCGATGCCTTGCACACGCGATGGTGTGCCCGTGAAGTATTTGTCAACGGTTTCACTGTTGATACCGATGGCTTCAAACAACTGCGCGCCACAGTGAGACATGTAGGTGGAGACGCCCATCTTGGACATGATTTTGGACAAGCCCTTACCAATCGCCTTGACATAGTTGTAAATGGCTTTGTCGGCAGACAAATCGCCGGGCAGGCTTTGGTGCATGACTGCCAAGGACTCCATCGCCAGGTACGGATGCACCGCCTCTGCGCCATAACCTGCCAACACAGCGAAATGGTGCACTTCACGCGCACTGCCCGTTTCGACCACCAAACC
>JBJTXF010000184.1:0-5011 GCA_046082145.1 Limnohabitans sp.
TTCTCAGGGCTGCTTTGGGGCCTGTTGGGAGCAGTGGTATTGATTTACTTCTTGATTGTGGTGAATTTCCAATCATGGCGCGATCCTTTCGTCATTGTCAGCGCTTTGCCAGCGGCTTTGGCCGGAATTGTGTGGATGTTATTTGCCACGCGCACAGGCTTGTCCGTGCCCGCGTTGACTGGGGCCATCATGTGCATGGGTGTTGCCACGGCCAACAGTGTGCTTGTCATCAGTTTTGCACGTGAACGTCTTGAACAATTGGGTGACCCCATCGCAGCTGCTTTAGATGCTGGCTTTGTTCGGTTTAGACCCGTTTTGATGACCGCTTTGGCCATGATGATCGGCATGGTGCCCATGGCACTGGGGTTAGGTGAGGGTGGTGAGCAAAACGCACCGTTGGGGAGGGCCGTCATTGGCGGCTTGATGCTTGCTACGGTTGCTACATTGGTTTTTGTTCCCCTTTTGTTCAGCTTGGTACACAACCGTGATCGCGCTGGCCGCACAGCCCCGCTTTCCTCTGGAGTCAGTCATGTTTAAACAGTCAGGTGCGTTGGTTTCTCGAGGTTGGCTATGGATTACCCTGATCGCATCAGGTGTCCTGGCTGGCTTGGTGGTTTTCAATGGAATGCAAGTACGTGCCAAAGACGCTGAAAAACTGAAAGTACTGGCGGACAAACAGTCCACTGTCACGGTCAGTGTGATCTCACCCACCAGCAACAGCGATACCTACTCGCTCAACTTGCCTGGTCGTATCGAAGCCTATGCCAAAGCTCCCTTGTATTCGCGCATCAGTGGCTATCTGAAAAGTTGGAAAGCGGACATTGGTATGACTGTCAAAGCGGGTCAAGTATTGGCTGAAATTGATACACCTGATTTAGATCAACAAATTTTGCAAGCCAAGGCCGAACTGGCAAGCACCAAAGCGAATGCCACTTTGTCTGAAAACACCGCCAAACGTTGGCAGTCTTTGCAAGCCACTAATTTTGTATCGTCCCAAGCCGTTGAGGAAAAGCTTGCTGATTTGAACGCCAAACTTGCCGTGGTCAATGCATCACAGGCCAATGTCAACCGCTTGCAAGCATTGAAAAACTTCAGTCGTATTGTTGCCCCGTTTGATGGCGTAGTGACCGTGCGAAATACTGACGTGGGGCAATTGATCAATGTCGGTGGCGCCCCCGGCACGGAATTGTTCGTGGTCTCTGACGTGAAACGGCTGCGTTTGTATGTCAACCTACCTCAAAACCAAGTCTCCAACATTCAAAAAGGTACTGTTGCCAAATTCACTGTACCTGAACAACCTGGACAAGTGTTTACCGCAACAGTTCAGTCCATGTCGCAAGCCATTAGCAGCAGCTCTGGCAGTATGTTGGTGCAACTCTCAGCAGAAAACAAAGGTGGTGAACTGCTACCTGGCGGCTATGCAAGTGTCAGTTTTTCTATCACACCACAAACCCATTTGCTCAGCGTACCACCCAGCGCTTTGATCTACACCAAAGACGGCGTCAAGATTGCCACGGTGAACGCTGAAAGCCGCGTGGTCATCAAGCCCGTGGTGATTGCACGCGACCATGGAAATCGATTGGAGCTGTTGTCTGGGCTAGAAGCCAGCGACAGGGTACTTGAAAATCCGCCGGATGGTGTCTCTCAAGGTGACTTGGTACAGGTACGTGCAGCTCATGCATCACATTAACTTTGGTGAGCAAACTTTGTATAAAACTTCTGATTAGAGCAATGTGTCGTTGATTTACAAAAACACACAAATATCAAATTCACCAAATAATTCAATTCTTGACGCGCTATGACAAAAACGATAATAATTGCCGAAAATATACTCGCGCTTGATGACACACCAACGTTTTAATGAAGTGATGTTCTGTCAAATCGCATTCTCCAAAAAGGAGCCGATGCGTGCTGTTTGACCACTGTGCGCAATGTCAGCGGTGCTGCAATGTGGAGGATGGCTATCCTCCTCTGGACATCACATTGACCGCCACCGAACAAGAAAAACTCGGTTCACTGTGTATTCAAACCCGTTGTGATCATTTAGGTCCCACAGGATGCCGCATGGGAGATCACAAACCCTTTGGTTGCAACCTCTACCCGCTCAGTTACAACCCGAATAACAAAAGCTTTTACTTCGATACCGACTGCCCGTTGATGGATGACTATTTGCATGGTTTGTCTGATGTAGGAAGTGATGCCAGCATACATCTTCAAAAAGCACGGCAAGAAATTGTTCAATTAGAAAAAATTGATCCTGCATTTTTGCAACTGAACCATCAAGTAGATGTCGCTTATTTTGATCTCAAGCGCATTACTGCTGTACATTTCTCACCAAAACAAAATAAAAAAAAATCAAACAGATAAAGGCAACAACATGAATGGCACGCTCTACCAATTCAAACCTGCGAATGGATTTTCTACCACCCCTAAGGTGCACGAAGTTGGATACCAAAGTTGGACCCAAGACAATTTGCTGGTCGAGAGCGAGCACAACGATATTCTTTATTACACCACCCGCTGGGATGCGCTTTGTCCATATATCAATGTCACCCTAGAAATGCTTGAGTCTGCCCCCAAGCCTTTTGTCGTGTATGCCTTGCCACCTGACAGCCCCTATGGCGTGCCCATCAACGACAAATATGGCTTGGTCAACACCATGAACGAAGCATTTTGGAAAGAACCTCGGCGAGAGCGCAAATTCCGCGAGTACGATAAACAATACAAAAATTTTATCTATACCGAGAATGTAGTGCCCGGCTCTCAACTGACAGTCGAAGACATGTTCAATATGGGTGGAGAGCATTTTGCCAACTATTTCATTGACGACCGTGAGGTCGAGGGATTCGTGGACTATGTTAGAAATTTGGATGTGTTGATTTTGCGAGTACACAGCCCAGAGGGGGAATTGGTGTTGACTGATGTCTCTATTCTTTTGCCCAAATACAACCAGTTATATGGAAGCTTTTGCCAATGGAATCGTGCCTACAAAAATCGCTCACCTGGCATTTATGCCTGTTTGCAAGCCTGTCGCTGGGCCGCTAAAAATGGTTTACGTTATTACAACCTTGGACCCGTGGACGACTATGGCTATAAAGCATTGTTTGTGACAGATCACGAACCCATTTATGCTTTGGCATTGATAGACCCTAACCATCCTTTGGCAACAGACCCAACCTCACCCTTGATCACCGACTTCAAGCCCCATGAGCTCAACCAAATTTATCGCCATGCACCCGAAGTGCCACAAGAACTTCAACATCGCAAGGTGCTGGTCATGGCGGGCTGATCAAAAGTAGTGCTTTTCACCGAAACTGATGTCGTAATCGATAAACAACTCTTCACCTTGGTCGATAGCTTTCAAGGTTTCTAACACGCCAACTTTCTTGAAACGCAAATTCGGTTGCTTTGAGTGGTTCAGATAGACCGACAAATCGAATGAATTCAGACCATTGACGGGAACACTCACCTTCTTGCGGTTGTAATAGCAAAACATATCAATTTGGTTTCTGACCCCTTTGGGTAAATGCTTGATATCCCTTTTCGGAATATCGATCTCACGCATGCGGATGTAGCTTTTAAGAGGATTAATGCCTCTGGGTATGGGGCGAATAGCAAAAACTCCTATGCCATGTATGGGTGACACACCGAGCTTGCAAAAAACTTCAGTCTGAAGATGCTTAATGATTTTTTTCTTCGTATTTGGCATGACTGTCGCTTTCGATTCAGTGACAAACTATACCCAATAGATACAAGGGCATCAGCTGCCTGCTTAAAATCTGAATGATGTTATCGACTACACACGAACCGCACACACACCGTTTGAGCTTGCGATTTTTAATACTTTCCGCCTCTTTTTTTCTGGCGGGAGTGGTTTTATCCAATTTACCGATTAACCAAACATGGATGCTGGCACTCAACCGCTCTGTCACTGGTATCGATCCTATTTGGTCTTTTCTAACCCAGTTTGGCGAGGGTGGTGCTGCACTGTTGCTGCTGCTGGTATGCATGCGCTTCACATCTCACGGCACAGCTTTGACACTGAAATGCTTTCTCATGGGTTCTTTGCTGTCACCTTTGTTGAAAGCTTTGTTTTCTCACCCCAGACCATTGGGTGTACTTGAACCTGGTTTGATCCATGCAATTGGCGTACCAGCCTCCGCTGCCAACGCCATGCCTTCTGGACATAGCATGACGGCGGTGGTGGCGGTCACCTTGCTTTGTTTGTATCTTCCTTCAGGCAGAAAATTCAAATTCCTAGGCTTTTTGCTGGCCATTTTCGCTGCCTTGGTGGTGTTGTCACGTGTCATGGTGGGCGCACATTGGCCATCTGATCTGATTGCAGGCGCAGGCGCGGGCTGGATGGTGGTGGCCATCGCTCAAGCTTGGGAAAGTCGCCAAAGATGGGAACCCCGCTTGCAAACCCGGTGGGCACAAATAGCTTTGCTGTTGACTGTGTTAGGTTTGGTGACTTATTTGTTCATGGCGACCACCCACACAGCCGCGGAGCGTTTGGCATTTGACCTGATCGCCACGGTAGGCATCGCTGATGCCCTCTCCAGACTCACTCAACTTCGCCGAAGATCGCAGCCTTGATGCCATTGCTTCAGCTCCTTAAAAAGCCAATCACTTGGCTGCTGGCATGCGTGCTGTTTTTTCTGGCTTTTCCCGACACGGATTTGAAAGTATCGAATTATTTTTTTGATACTGCGACCCAAAGTTTTCCTGCCAACCAATGGTGGTGGATCAAATGGATTTATGTCTACACCCCAGAAATTAACAAACTGGTGACGTTCTTAGCCTTGGTAGTGTGGGTGGTCACTGTTTTTCGGCCACAAACGGTGCAGTTGCGCTGGCGAAAAGGAGTCATCGCTTGGCTGCTTCTTTTGGTGATTGGCGTAGGTTTTTTAGTCGACTGGGTATTGAAAGACCATGTAGGCAGGCCCCATCCCTACCAAACGCTTCCGTTCAACGGTAAGCATGATTTCGTGCCTGTTTTCCATTACCAACC
>JBJTXF010000185.1:0-6019 GCA_046082145.1 Limnohabitans sp.
CACCGGCTGCCAGCGGCAAACCATTGCCGAACCCCTGTTGTGGCGGTGAAGTCTTGCCACCCCAGGCCATGCGGATGCACACAAATCCACAGACAGTTCAGGTGGCACACAAATTGCACATATCGACCGGAGGTGTCTCAACTTGAGCGCCAAGTGTCGTGAAAACGGCGGTCATAACCACCTGGGAGTAGTGTGATGGACTTATTCAGCAAAGCATTTGGCATCCATGAGCGCGCTTTGGGCGTTCGCAGCCAGCGCCTGGAAGTGTTGTCACGCAATATCGCCAACGCCGACACGCCCAATTACAAAGCGGAAGAGCTGGATTTCAAAGCCATGCTCAAAGAAACCACCCGTGAATACATCGCTGCCACACACGCCAAGCATTACGCCGCTTTGGAAGAGCAACCTGACGATGGCAAACGCTATCGCGTGCCTTTCAACAGCTCATTTGATGGCAACACCGTGGAGATCAGCGTCGAGCAAGCCCAATTCGGTCAAGCCGCCGCTGAATACCAAACCACATTGAACTTCTTAGAAAACCGCATTGGCGGTATTCGAAAAGCCTTGAAAGGGGAGTGATAAACCATGAGAACACTCGACAGCGTGTTCGGTATTGCCGGCACCGCACTCAATTCGCAGTTGGTGCGCATGAATACCACCGCCTCCAACTTGGCCAACGCCACCACGGTCGCCAAAACTGAAGCCGAAGCCTTTCGCGCCAAGCGGCCTGTGTTTAAAGCTTTGTTGAAAGACGAATTCACCAATGTAGGTTTTCCCTATCTGGGAGGTGTGAAAGTCGATCAAGTGGTCGATGACCCGACACCCATCCGCAGTATTTACGACCCGGGTAATCCGTCAGCAGATGAGAAAGGCTATGTGTATTTGTCCAATGTGAATGAGATGCAAGAAATGGTCGAAATGATGGCCGCTTCACGCTCGTACCAAAACAACGTTGAAGTGGTGAACACCGCACGTCAATTGATGATGCGCACCCTCGATATCACCAAAACCTGACCGTTGAAAGCAAATTGACATGGCAACCCCCAGTTCCACCACCGCCAGAGCGCCGTTGCCCAGTGGCATCGTCAGTTATGAAGAGTACATCGCCAAAAACAAAGTCAAGCCGCCATCCAACACCATGGACCAGGGGGCTTTTTTGACGTTGTTCACCACGCAGTTGAAAAATCAAAATCCGTTGGACCCTGTGAAAAACGAGGCCTTTGTGGCGCAGTTGGCGCAGTTCTCGCAACTCGAAGCCACCAGTGCCATGAAGAGCAGCATGGACACCATGGTCAAGTCGTTGGAAGGCGACAAGATGCTGGCGGGCGCAGCCATGATTGGTCGCCGTGTGGCTGTCCCCAACGGTCCGCTGGTGTTGTTGGGCGGTCAACCGGTTGAAGCGAATGTCGATTTGCCCACTGGTGCAGACGGTGTGCAAATGAAAGTCTTTGATGAAAAAGGGCAATTGGTGCGCAAACAAATTTTTGGCGCCCAGTCCATCGGTCCTATGCGTTTGAGCTGGGACGGCTACAACGACAACGGTGCGGCCATGCCGGACGGTACTTACACCATGCAAGTCTTGGCCAGCAGCATGGGCAAAGCCTTGCAACCTACCGTCAACACCTTATCCACGGTGCGCAGCGTGTCCAACGCGGGCACGGGCGACAACACTTGGTTGCTTGAGGTCGACGGCGGCAAGAGCGTCAATATGGCCGACGTCAAGCGCATTGCTTACTGATCACACCCACACAGCAGACACAACGGAGCTAACACATGTCATTTTTTACCTCACTCACTGGTTTGAATGCGGCCACCGCGCAATTGGGCGTGACTTCGAACAATATTGCCAACGCGAGTACCGTGGGTTTCAAACGCAGTCGCGCCGACTTCGGCGATATTTTTGCGACATCGCCGTTGCAAAAAGCGACATCGACCATCGGTCAAGGTGTGTCGCTTAAACGCGTGACGCAAGAGTTTGGTCAGGGCAACATGAACTTTTCGTCCAACACCTTGGACTTGGCCATTTCCGGTGACGGTTTTTTCCCATTGAAATCGGCCGACGGCTTCCAGGACATCTTCACGCGCAACGGTTCGTTCATGATGAACGACCAGTACAACGTGGTGAACTCGGCAGGGCAGCGTTTGATGGCGGCGTCGGTGGACTCGACCGGTAAAGCGAATTTGAACGATCTGAACGTATTGACCATCCCGCAAAAAACCACGGGTATGGCGAAAGAAACTTCGCTGGTGCAGTTGGGTTTGAATTTCCCTGCCGATGCGCAGGTGGTGTACAAAGCATTCAACCGAAATGACCCAGCTTCCTATAACAAGAGCACTGCATTGACGGTGTATGACAAGGGTGGTAACGGTTACCTGGCCACGGTGTATTACGCCAAAACACAAAATGCGAGCCAGGCAGACCCGAACAACAAATGGCAAACTTATGTGTATGTGGGTGAAACGCTGGTGGCAGCGGCATTGCAACAGGCAACTGATACCACTGGTGAACCGTTGTATGTGAATAAATACGGCCAGCTCAAGCCTGAGAGCGAAGTGGGTGACTTGCTGGTCAACGCCAAAACACAAAAGTTTTCGCTCAACCAATTGACCGATTTGCGCAGCTCTGAGCCAGCGACAGTGACCGGGGGCAAGGCACCGCGTTTGAGCACCTTGGAGGGCATTGACTTCAGCACCTTGCAGCCTTCGCAGTTGAAAGATTTGTTTGAAATCGATGTGGATGGAACAGGTACGCCGGTTTCAGTGGGTTTGGACCATTTAGCGGGTCTGGACTTGCCCGCGTTGTCAGGGACAGAGATTGCCAAAGAATTCACCAATGTGTTGAACCGTAAATTTGGTGACGAGCGGTTTTTTAACTTCGCAGGACAGCAAACCTTCCAAATCACTGCCACCAACTCGGATGGGACGCTGATTCAAAACCGCACCATACAGCTGGACTCGGATGACATGTCCTATGAGGAAGTGGTAGACAAAATCAACAGTCAGCTAAGTGGCAGTAGCAATGTGTTGTCTAACGTGAGTTTCAGTGAAACGCCTGACCCCAGTGAGTTCAGAGGTTACACATTGACCATTGCTGGCAAGGTGTTGTCTAACCGAATTGATTTGGGCACCACACTCAGCACCAAACCCATGGAATACCTGACCTCCAAATTACAAACCCGTATCCAACTCGATTTGCAGCAGCGGCTTGGCTATACCGCAGACGCAGCCAGCAAAGTGACGGTGAATGTGCAAAACGGCAACGAAGTGCGTATCAATGATGCCAATGGCGGTGTGATTTCGAATTTTTCGCTCAGCAGCATAAGCGCAGGTTCACAAAATACCATCACCAACCAGAAAATCTTGACCGGTGTGGTCGCAACCGAAGTTGGCGATTACCTGAGCATGACACTGGACATCGGTGACGAAACCGTCACCCTTGACATAGAAGACTCTGACCCCAGTGATATCAGCATATTTGCTCAAGAACTGCAAGACAAAACACAGGCCAAGTTGATTGAACTGGGTTGGAGCACATTCGAAGCCGAGCAGGTCAGCATTTCAGAAGACCCGGACATACCCGGCAATCTGATCGTCAGTGACATCGGTGGCCACGAAATCAGCTCCTTCGCTCTGGCCGTGCGCACAACAGGCACGACCCCATTGCCTACCGCACCCTTGTTGGCTGTGGGTGAATCCAGCATCACTTTGGCAGGTATTGATTTCGGTGCCGATCCAGTGGACACCGAACCTCTGTTGAGCCATTTTTCCAGCTTGAAATTCACCACCAAAGACGCCTTAGGTTCATTGACCAGCACGATTGCATTGACCGCAGCATCTTTCCTCAGTTTGACCGGTGTGGACCCGATACCAAGTTATGCCACTTTTGACCCCACCAACAGCGTTCACATGGATTTGTTGGCGACCGACATACAAACCTTGCTGCGGGCCACTGCCAAAGGTGCGACCACCGAGGTGGCGTGGGACAGCAATACCAACGCATTCACGGTGACTGATCCCAGCGGAAATTTCATGAGTGAATTGACACTGGCCGCTGACACCACCAATTACCCCAGCTTGGTCAAAGGCGGCAGCACGGTTCAGGTAGATGTGGTCACCGACAACGACGGCAACGTGATCACACCGAGTTCGTACACCTTGTCCAACGTCAGCTTCCCGCTTGGTACCACCCCAACTGGCGCGGAATTCAACTCGTTTGACCTGAGCTTGGAAGACGGCACCACACTCACCAATGTGGCCTTGGAAGACCTGACCTTGTCCAGCATCCCGATCAACGATTTGGCAATTCGCATCCAGGAAAAAATCCGTTCTGCGCTGAATGCCGAAGACCCCGATTTGTACGACACCGATCGGGTCAACAAAATCACAGTGACCGTGATCAATGGCAAGGATTTGAAAATCATCGATGCCAGTGGTTTGACCAACCTCACCGGTTTCACACTCAACCCAGCCACGGCCACGGCTTCGACTGTATCGGCAGGCGGCAAAAATTTCGCTATCAGCGCATTGCCCGCAGATAACATGGTGATGGCCAGTTATGACCCGGTGACGCAGCGCTTCAACTTCGAACCTGTGCTTGGCAATACCGTCGCTTTGTCGGGTTTGAACAACCAGATGGGCATTACCACGCCACTGACTCAGGAAACGGGCAGCGACATGCTCAGCGTGTCTGGCTCACCATCGATCACCAACAACTACATCCGTCCGCTGAAACTGCAACGCTACGGCATGAAAGTGGAATATGACACGGTGAACGAACGCTTCATTTTCAAATCAGGAACCACTGGAGACTATTCAAGTATCAAAATCAGCAATCCAAATATATTTGCTTCAGAGCGATTTGGCTTGGCGGCGGATGCGAACTATGAAGTCAAACCATCGGTTTTGGCGGTTCGTGGTATTGCGTCGCAGCCTGCGGTCATGAATGGCTCGCCTTTGGGTATCAATGCCAACAACAACTTCAGTGTCAACTTAACGAACAACAAATTTGTGGTCTCGGTAGATGATGTCAAAGGTACGGTGTATTTGGAACCCAAAGAAACTTACACCATCGATTCGTTTGTTCAAGCTTTGCAAAACGGTATCAACCGCTTGGCTGGTCCTCCCGATCAAAATGGTTTGACGGGATCTATGGTGTCTGGTGTCAAAGTGGAATACGACAAGACCAACAACAGCTTGAAATTCACCACTGGCACAGCCTCCACGAATTCATTTATCAAGGTATCTGGTGACAGCCAGTGGGGCTTGGCCAACGTTCAAGGTGGCCGTGGTAATACCTCGACTTGGATCAAACCCACGCAATACACGCAGACCGTCAATGGTGTGGAAGTGGCGATGTATATCGACGAATTCGGCAAGGAAACTTTCAGCCCTGATGGCTTCAAGAACTTGCCTGAATGGTCGCCAATCTTTTTGGAAAAAGGCGAACTCACCTTTGACACCTCAGGAAACCTGGTATCGCCCAAGCAAGGCTCACAACTCGATACGGTGTTTTTGCCAGACGGTAAGGGCGCATTGACCATCAACATCAACTATTCCAAATCCACGCAGTTTTCATCGCCTTATGCGGTGTTGTCACAGTCGCAAGACGGAGCCCCTGAAGGCGATTTGGTGGGCTTGTCCATCGGCGACGATGGTTTGGTCAACGCCTCATATTCCAACGGTGCACAAAAGTCGCTGGGCAAGGTGGTATTGGTCAACTTCTCCAACCCCACGGGCTTGCGCCAGATTGGTGACACCAGTTATTACAAATCGGCCACATCTGGCGCTGCCAAATACGGCGAAGCCGGATCAGCCGGTTTCGGAACGGTGCGATCGGGTGCGACAGAACGCGCCAACGTCGACTTGACGCAGGAATTGGTGGACCTGATCACAGAGCAACGGAACTTTCAAGCCAATGCCAAGGCGATTGAGACCAGCACCACCATGACCCAATCGATTATTCAAATCAGAGCGTAAAGCCCCTCCTTAGAGAATCGACATGGAACGCCTAGCCTTTAAT
>JBJTXF010000186.1:0-2278 GCA_046082145.1 Limnohabitans sp.
CGAAAGCTGTGCGAGTTCGAGTCTCGCCGACGGCACCATCAAAACCGCTGTCATTGTCTTGTCAGCACTTTGCTTCAAGCTTAATCCCGCACATGACCAGTAAACAAAGTTGTCTATGAACCTAGAACAGTATTCGCCCGTTCTTTTATTCATACTTGTCGGTTTGCTGGTCGGCGTCGCACCGCAACTGATCGGTGCATTTTTAGGCCCACACAAACCTGACGCAGCCAAAAATTCTCCTTACGAATGCGGTTTCGAGGCTTTTGAAGATGCCCGCATGAAGTTTGATGTGCGCTACTACCTGGTCGCTATTTTGTTTATTTTGTTTGACCTTGAAATTGCTTTTTTGTTTCCATGGGCTGTTTCAATCAAACAAATTGGCATGACGGGTTTTATTGCCATGATGATTTTTCTTGCCATTCTGGTCGTGGGCTTTGTCTATGAATGGAAAAAGGGAGCCCTTGACTGGGAATGACACATGTCACTTGAAGGTGTTTTCAAAGAAGGTTTCATCACCACCTCTTATGACTCGGTGGTGAATTGGGCCAAAACGGGATCGCTCTGGCCCATGACATTTGGACTGGCCTGTTGCGCTGTTGAAATGATGCATGCTGGCGCAGCTCGTTATGACATTGATCGCTTCGGTATGTTGTTTCGGCCCAGTCCGCGCCAATCCGATTTGATGATCGTGGCGGGCACCTTGTGCAACAAAATGGCGCCTGCCTTGCGCAAGGTATACGATCAAATGTCAGAACCGCGCTGGGTGCTCTCCATGGGTTCGTGTGCCAATGGTGGCGGGTACTACCACTACAGCTATTCCGTGGTTCGTGGTTGTGACCGTATCGTTCCGGTGGATGTGTACGTACCCGGTTGTCCGCCGACTGCAGAGGCATTGTTGTACGGCATATTGCAGTTGCAATCCAAAATTCGCCGCGAAAACACCATCGCGCGTTGACATTGTTTATGAGCATCACTGTTTCGATAGACACACTGCAAACCACGCTCAGGCGGGCCTTGGGTGCACAGATACAACATCTCGAATTGGCGTTGGGCGAATTGACATTGACCGTCCATGAAAACGATTACTTGACTGTCGCAACCACTTTGCGGGATCACCCCGAACTGGCTTTTGAACAACTCATTGATTTGTGTGGCATGGATTACTCGGCATACAAAGATGGTGCTGAATCCAAATACTCCCATACCCCTCGATATGCCGTGGTGCTGCATTTGATGTCACTTGCCCACAACTGGCGTTTGCGTTTGCGTGTGCATGCCATGGGTGACGATATGCCTCAACTGGATTCGGTGACCCATGTGTGGAATGCAGCCAATTGGTTTGAGCGCGAAGCCTTCGACTTATTTGGCATTCTCTTCAAAGACCATGTGGATCTGCGCCGCCTGTTGACCGACTATGGTTTCATCGGGCATCCCTTCCGAAAAGACTTTCCCACCTCGGGTCATGTAGAAATGCGCTACGACGCCGAGCAAAAGCGTGTCGTCTATCAGCCCGTCACCATCGAGCCACGCGAAATCACGCCCCGCATCATCCGTGAAGACCCATACGGTGGATTGAAATAAAGCCATGGCTGAAATCAAAAACTACACCTTGAATTTAGGGCCACAGCATCCGGCGGCGCATGGCGTGCTGCGGTTGGTCCTTGAGCTGGATGGGGAAGTGGTGCAACGCGCCGACCCGCACATTGGCTTGTTGCATCGTGCGACGGAAAAACTGGCTGAGAGCAAAACCTACATTCAGTCGTTGCCTTACATGGACCGTCTCGATTACGTCTCTATGATGTGCAACGAGCATGCGTATTGCCTGGCCATCGAAAAGCTCATGGGTCTGGAAGTACCTGTTCGCGCCCAATACATCCGGGTCATGTTTGCTGAAATCACTCGCATGCTCAACCACTTGCTGTGGTTAGGCGCGCATGGTTTTGATTGCGGCGCCATGAACATATTGATTTATTGTTTCCGTGAGCGCGAAGACCTCTACGACATGTACGAAGCGGTGTCTGGTGCGCGCATGCACGCTGCGTATTTCCGTCCGGGGGGTGTTTATCGCGATTTGCCTGACCACATGCCGCAATACCAGGTCAGCAAAATCAAGAATGCTCGCACCATTGCACGCATGAATGAAAACCGCCAAGGTTCTTTGCTCGACTTTATCGACGACTTCACCCGACGCTTCCCCAAGTATGTGGACGAATACGAGACCTTGTTGACAGACAACCGCATTTGGAAACAGCGCACTGTCGGAATTGGTGTGGTCACT
>JBJTXF010000187.1:0-7172 GCA_046082145.1 Limnohabitans sp.
CTTTCGGCAATGGCAGAGGTCCTGTCGGTTTCAGCGGTCCAAATGCGGCGCTGCATTGAACCATAACCGAGTTGCACCAGGTTACCAGAGGTAAGTCGAATGGAAGGAATGTGCTGGTCGGTAGCAGCGTCCACAATACACGCGGTACTGGGACCCAAACACAATCGGTCCACCATGGCTTTAAGCCTGCTGACCGTGCCGTAGAGGTCAAAAGGCGTGTGATTGATGGCTGCCATGACCAAGTCACGCGCGGCCAACATGCTTTCCTTACCGACCTCTTCTTGGCGCGTGCGAATCACAACTTTGTAGACACCGCGTTGACTGGTTTCACGGGCTTTGCCAAAACCCACTTGCATACCAGCCAAAGTTTGCAATTCGATGGCTACATGCTCCATGATGTGTCCACACCAAGTACCTTCGTTGAGCCGTTGAAGAAAACCACCGCGTTCGCCAATGCCGCAGCGGTGTTCAACCATGCCGGGTAACCAAGCGTTCAATCGGTCGACAAATCCGGGCAGTTGATTCGAGGGATGATTTTCTAGCAGACCCAAATCGATCCAGGCCTCAATCACTGGACGGTATGTCCAGATGTTTGGGCCGCGCAAATACCGCATACGCAAAATAGCTATGTCAGGAAATCTCATGACAAGCAAACGTAAAAGGTTGCGCAACTGAGTAAAGATAACCCAAGGTTAAAATGAAATCACAGTAAGTTACTGATAACAAAATGAATATTCCCTCTCAAGTTGCGCCAGTTTTACTGGATGTACCTGCCTTGTGGCATCGGGATTTACAGATTCAATTGACATCCGAAGAAAACGTTTTGGCTTGGCTAGAGGTTGACTTAGATTCACGATTGTATTTCGCCAACAGCTTGCTGGTTTTGACTGCTAACAGACTTATTTG
Source organism: Limnohabitans sp. (assembly GCA_046082145.1). Classification (GTDB taxonomy): domain Bacteria; phylum Pseudomonadota; class Gammaproteobacteria; order Burkholderiales; family Burkholderiaceae_C; genus Limnohabitans. Next base: position 907 of record JBJTXF010000187.1, read on the forward strand.
GTGTGATCCTGGTTTGAAAACGACATGGCATAGCCTGCCTTTGCAGGTCTCAAGCCGGCTGGAACTGACTGATGATGCCGGGGTAGGGCATTTGCGTTTGCTCGATGCGCAGCAGCAATTGGCGGAATGGCGTTTTACATTGGGGCGCAATCTGCAAGCCAGCGCCATGCATTCCCGTTTTAACCAGCTCATGAACGGTCAAGACAGCGCCGTTATGCAGGTCTGGTGTCAGATTTGTCATGCGCCCTTGGCCAGCAATGATGACATTTGCCGACACTGCGAACTGGCCTCAGATGAAGGGTCTGTATCTTCTTGGAGTTTGTTTCGTTTGTGGCGTTTTGCCAAGCCTTACCAAGGGCAGTTATTGTTGGGTTTTTGCCTGACCCTGGCATCCACAGCCGCCACACTGGTACCGCCATATCTCACCATACCGTTGATGGACGATGTGTTGATACCTATTCAAAACGGACAACAAATTGACAACATTTTGGTCATGCTTTACTTGGGTGGCCTCTTGGGCGCAGCATTATTGGCTTGGGTACTGGGTTGGTTCAAAACCTATGTTCTGGCGCTGGCATCCGAGCGCATCGGTGCTGATTTGCGGTCCACCGCCTACGAGCATTTATTGAAGCTCTCGCTGGAATATTTTGGTGGAAGACGTACTGGCGACCTGATGTCGCGCATAGGCAGTGAAACCGATCGTTTGTGCGTTTTCTTGTCTTTGCATTTGTTGGACTTTGCCACCGATGTGGTCATGATTTTGATGACAGCTGTGATCTTATTCAGCATTGATCCCTGGTTGGCCTTCGCTACCTTGGTACCCTTACCATTCATTGCTTGGTTAATACACATGGTGCGAGATCGACTGCGCACCGGTTTTGAAAAAATCGATCGTGTATGGTCAGAATTGACCAATGTCTTGGCTGATACCATACCTGGCATTCGCGTGGTCAAAGCATTTGCCCAGGAGCAACGAGAAGCGCGGCGATTTCAAGAAGCCAACAAACATAATTTGGCGGTCAATGACAGGATCAATTTTTTATGGTCTTTGTTTTCACCCACGGTGACCTTGGTAACTGAAATCGGTTTGCTCGTGGTGTGGGCGTTTGGTATTTGGCAAGTGGCAAACCATCAGGTTACAGTGGGTGTGTTAACTGCTTTTCTTGCTTACAGCACACGGTTTTATGCTCGCCTTGATGCCATGAGTCGTATCGTTTCACATACCCAAAAAGCGGCTGCTGGCACCAAACGCATTTTTGAAATTTTGGACCATGTCTCCAGCGTGCCTGAACCGCTCAACCCCGTGGCATTGCCCGACGTTGTGGGGCGTATTCAAATCAATCACGCAGGTTTTCGCTATGGCAACCGGGCGGTCATCAAAGACTTGACCTTGAACATTGCCCCGGGCGAGATGATCGGACTGGTTGGTCAAAGTGGTTCAGGAAAAAGCACATTAGTGAATTTGATATGCCGTTTTTATGATGTCAGTGAGGGCGCAATTCGATTAGATGGTACCGACATCAGAGACCTTCGTATTGCAGAATACAGGCGCCATATTGGCCTGGTACTGCAAGAGCCTTTCTTGTTTTTTGGCACCATCGCCGACAACATTGCTTATGGCAAACTTGGAGCGACGCGCGACGAAATTGTGGCTGCAGCCAGAGCCGCGCATGCCCATGAATTTATTTTGCGGTTGCCGCAAGGCTATGACTCTTTGGTGGGCGAACGTGGGCAAGGGTTGTCCGGTGGCGAACGCCAGCGAATTTCGATTGCCCGTGCTCTATTGATCGACCCGCGCATTTTGATCTTGGATGAAGCAACCTCCTCGGTAGATACCGAAACCGAACAAGAAATTCAAAAGGCCCTGGATAATCTGGTGCGAGGACGTACCACGATCGCGATTGCACATCGACTGTCTACCTTGAGAAAAGCCGATCGTTTGGTGGTAATGGAACATGGCCACTTGGTCGAACAAGGAAAACACGATGAATTGCTGGCCAGTGGTGGTGCTTACTGGCGTTTATACGAAGCGCAGATACGCCAAAAACAAGCTGAAGAAATGGGCTTGATCCTTGGCGCGGTCAAGGAGCACAAGCAATGAGTCAACTATCTTTTGAATTGAGTCTGTCGTTGACCGGTCATTGGCAATTACTTTTAGAACATGTGTTGTATCACCCTGTTGTGGTGGTTCGTGCATTTCCAATTGGTGCACCCAACGAAGCCATATCCATTTTGGATGCAAATGGACATGAAATTTTGTGGGTGCCCCAACTGTTTGCTTTGCCAGAGCCTGAAAAATTAGCGGTGCTTGCTGCTTTGCAATCCCGTGAATTCATGCCTGAAATTCATCGTGTAAACCATGTCAGCAGTTTTTCAACCCCTTCAACTTGGACAGTGCAAACTCACCTTGGTCTGACGAATTTTGTCTTACGCGGGGAAGAAGATATTCGCCGTATCAGCGCCAAAACGTTGATCGTGGCCGATGAACACGGCGTACAGTTTTTGATTCGTGATTTGCCAGCATTGGATCGCCACAGTCGTCATTTGCTTGATAGGTTTTTGTAAAAATCCCTTGCGCTTGTTCAATGGGGGCTCATCGGTTTGCCTTGGTAATGGGAAATATCTTGGGTGACATGCGGGTGCCTGCGAATGACTGCATAAACGCCCGGGTCAATCATGCATTTCACCGGCTGCATCGCCCAACACCGTGTTGCCCGCATGAATCACCGTGCATCGCCAAAAAGGACTGGTATGTGTTTAGGTAAACGCAATACATCCACCCATGAATGGGCAAAGAAAAAAGTGGCTGGTAAGCATGACTGGTAAGAGGCTTTGCTTTGCAGGTATCTGGGTTTCCCACACTCAGCTGAACAGATTTTTAAGTTTGTCAGCCCATCCGGCTTCAGAAGGAGAGTGCTTGTCGCCCCCTTTTTTCAGGGAGTCATCCAACTCTTTGAGCAATTTGCGTTGGTGCTCGGTCAATTTCACGGGCGTTTCGACGGTGATGTGACAGTACAGGTCGCCAGGAAAACTGGAGCGAACCCCTTTGATGCCTTTGCCGCGCAATCTGAATTGCTTACCTGTTTGGGTGCCTTCTGGCAAATCGATGGCGGCTTCTCCATTGAGGGTGGGCACGGTGATTTCGCCACCCAGTGCTGCGGTGGTGAAGCTGATGGGCACCGCGCAATGCAAATCGTCACCATCGCGTTGGAACACCTCGTGTTTTTTGATGCGAATCTCAATGTACAAATCGCCTGGCGGGCCACCATTGGTACCCGGTTCGCCGTTACCGGTGCTGCGAATGCGCATGCCGTCGTCGATGCCAGCAGGAATTTTGATTTCAAGGGTTTTTTGTCGCTTGATCTTGCCTTGGCCGTGGCAGGGTGAACACGGGTCGGAGATGATTTTTCCGCTGCCGCGACAGTGCGGACAGGTTTGCTGCACGCTGAAAAAACCTTGGTGCATTTGCACCACGCCTTGTCCCTGGCATGTGCCACAGGTTTTGGGTGAAGTGCCCGGTTTTGCGCCACTGCCGTGACAAGTTTCACACTCGTCGTAACTGGGAATGCGAATTTCACTTTCTTTGCCGGCGGCGGCTTCCTCCAGTGTGACCTCCATGGCGTAGCTGAGGTCGTTGCCACGGAATACTTGGCGGCCGCCTGCTTGTTGACGTCGGGCTTGTCCAAAGATGTCACCAAAAATATCGCCGAAGGTTTCACCAAAGCCACCAAAGCCGCCTGCGCCAGCGCCCGGGCCGCGCATATTGGGATCGACACCTGCATGGCCAAATTGGTCATAAGCCGCACGCTTTTCAGCGTCTGACAGCATTTCGTAGGCTTCTTTGGCTTCTTTGAATTTGATCTCGGCGGCGGTATCGCCTTGGTTGCGATCGGGATGGTATTTCATCGCAAGCTTGCGGTACGACTTTTTGATTTCGTCATCGCTGGCGTTTTTGGGAACTCCCAACACTTCGTAAAAGTCGCGTTTAGTGGCCATGGTGTTGCTGCATTAAAAAGTGCCAACGCCGCGTCGGTCCGATCAGACCAAGACGCGGCGGGGCAGGGGTTGAAGGCTCAGGGCTTTTTGACTTCCTTGACCTCGGCATCGACCACATTGTCGTCGTGCGGTTTGTCTGCGCCTTCTTCGGCGGAGGGAGCCGCGCCAGCCGCTTGCGGTGCTTGCATGTCGGCATACACCATTTCACCGAGTTTTTGGGCGGCGGTCATGAGGCTTTCGGTTTTGGCATCCATCAGGGCTTTGTCCTCACCTTTGAGTGCTTCTTCCACTTCTTTGACGGCCGCTTCGATTTTTTCTTTTTCAGACGCATCCAGTTTGTCGCCATGCTCAGTCAGCGATTTCTTGACACTGTGAACCGACGCTTCCGCTTGGTTGCGTGACTGCACGATTTCCAGTTTTTTCTTGTCCTCGGCTGCATTGAGTTCAGCGTCTTTCACCATTTGTTGGATTTCGGCTTCGCTCAAACCTGAGTTGGCTTTGATGGTGATTTTGTTTTCCTTGCCAGTGGCCTTGTCTTTGGCGCCCACATGCAAAATGCCGTTGGCGTCAATGTCGAAAGTGACCTCAATTTGTGGCGTGCCACGGGGTGCGGGAGGAATACCTTCTAAATTGAATTCGCCCAGTGATTTGTTGCCACTGGCCATTTCGCGCTCGCCTTGAAATACTTTGATGGTTACCGCAGGCTGGTTGTCGTCAGCAGTGGAAAAAGTTTGTGCGAACTTGGTGGGGATGGTGGTGTTTTTGGTGATCATTTTGGTCATGACACCACCCAAGGTTTCGATGCCCAAAGACAGGGGTGTGACATCCAACAACAACACATCTTTGCGGTCGCCTGACAACACCTGACCTTGGATGGCCGCACCCACGGCGACAGCCTCGTCTGGGTTCACATCACGGCGCGGATCTTTGCCAAAAAATTCTTTGACCTTTTCTTGCACTTTGGGCATGCGGGTCATACCGCCGACCAAAATCACATCGTCGATGTCACCGACCGAGACACCCGCGTCTTTGATGGCGGTGCGGCAAGGCGCGATGGTCCGCTCGATCAACTCATCCACCAAACTCTCCAACTTGGCTCGGTTGAGTTTGATGTTCAAGTGCTTGGGGCCGGTGGCGTCGGCGGTGACGTAAGGCAGGTTGATGTCGGTTGCGGTGGAAGAGGACAACTCGATTTTGGCTTTTTCAGCGGCCTCTTTCAGGCGTTGCAATGCCAGCACGTCTTTGGACAGATCTACACCGGAGTCTTTTTTGAATTCGGCAATGATGAAGTCGATGATGCGTTGGTCAAAGTCTTCGCCGCCCAAAAACGTGTCTCCGTTGGTGGAGAGCACCTCGAATTGTTTTTCACCATCAACATCGGCGATTTCGATGATGGACACGTCAAACGTGCCGCCGCCCAAGTCATAGACAGCGATCTTGCGGTCGCCTTTTTCGGTTTTGTCCAACCCAAAAGCCAAAGCTGCGGCGGTGGGTTCGTTGATGATGCGCTTGACATCAAGGCCGGCAATGCGACCCGCATCTTTGGTGGCTTGGCGTTGACTGTCATTGAAATAGGCGGGTACCGTGATGACCGCTTCGGTCACTTCTTCGCCCAAATAATCCTCGGCGGTTTTCTTCATCTTGCGCAAAACCTCTGCGCTGATCTGTGGCGGCGCCATTTTTTGGCCCCGAACCTCTACCCAGGCGTCACCGTTGTCGGCTTTGGCGATGATGTAGGGCATGAGGTCTATGTCTTTTTGAACCTCTTTTTCATCGAACTTGCGACCGATCAATCGCTTGACCGCGTAAAGTGTATTGCGTGGGTTGGTCACCGCTTGGCGTTTGGCGGAAGCACCCACCAAAATTTCGCCGTCTTCCTGGTAAGCAATGATGGACGGGGTGGTGCGCGCGCCTTCGGCGTTTTCGATCACCTTGGTGGTGTTGCCTTCCATGATGGCCACGCATGAGTTCGTGGTGCCGAGGTCAATGCCGATGATTCTTCCCATTTTTTTCTCCTGTGCGATTCAGCCCCCGAAGGCGACTGATTCATTTCCAAAAGCGATGTTGAACAGTTGTGGATAAGTCCGTGGATTTCAAGTGTGTAGTCTGTGACCAAGTGATTTACTTGGGCGCAGTGACGGTGACTAGGGCAGGGCGCAGCACGCGGTCGGCGATCAGGTAGCCTTTTTGCAAAACATTCACCACGGTGTTGGGTTCTTGCTCGGCGGGAACCACCGAGATGGCTTGATGGTGGTGTGGGTCGAATTTGG
>JBJTXF010000188.1:0-12881 GCA_046082145.1 Limnohabitans sp.
AAGAAGTCCAAGAAGAAGGCCAGAATAAATATCAGTATGTTGACGACAATCAGAAAACCCAGTTGTCCACCAGGCAAATCGCCCAGCAAATGTTCCACCCAGATATGGCCATCAACGCCTTGGAACACCAAGCTAAAACAAGTCGAGCCAATCAGAATGAACAGCACAAAGCTGGACAATTTGGTGGTGGAGGTCAACGCCTGTTTGAGCAGGGTATAGCTGAGTCGACCGCGTGCAGTTGCCATGATGATGGCACCCAAGGCACCCATGGCACCACCTTCGGTCGGGGTGGCGATGCCCAAGAAAATCGTGCCCAGCACCAAAAAGATCAAAAGCAGAGGAGGAATCAACACAAAGGTCACACGCTCGGCCATATTGGACAGCAAACCCAATCGCGCAGTTTTATTGATCACGGCCAGTACAAATGCTATCAGCACACCCATGCAAAGCGATACGACAATCGTTTCATCCTTTGGTGGAGTAGAGCCCGAGACGTTTTTGAAGAAATCCACCACACCGCCATAGTTTTGTGCCAGCATGAACGCACACACGCCACACAGCAATGCCAGGAAAAACAGCGAGCGCAAACCAGATTGACCATTGCTTTCTCGGATGGTGCGTGCCGACAAGGGCAAGGCAGGCACCCATTGCGGACGGAATATGGCTATTCCCATGATGAAAAGCAAGTACATGCCGGTGAGAATGAAGCCCGGTAGAAAAGCGCCTTTGTACATTTCGCCGACGCTGCGTCCGAGTTGGTCCGCCAAAATGATCAACACCAAAGACGGCGGGATGATTTGTGCCAAGGTGCCCGATGCAGCAATCGCACCAGAGGCTATTCGGCGGTCATAGCCGTAGCGCAACATGATGGGCAAAGAAATCAGTCCCATGGAAATCACAGATGCAGCCACCACGCCAGTAGTGGCGGCCAGCAAGGCTCCCACCAAAATCACAGCAATTGCCAAACCGCCTCGGATCGGCCCAAACAGTTGACCAATGGTGTCCAGCAAGTCTTCGGCCATGCCCGAGCGTTCCAAAATCAGACCCATCAGTGTGAAAAAAGGAATCGCCAGCAGGGTGTCGTTTTGCATGATGCCGAAAATACGCAAAGGCAAAGCCTGTAACAACGCTTCGGGCAGCACGCCTAACTCGATGCCGATGAAGCCAAAGAACAAGCCGCACGCGCCTAAACTGAAAGCCACGGGAAAGCCCAGCATCAGAAAAACAATCAAGCCCAGGAACATGATCGGGGCGAGATTTTGAGTAATGATTTCCATGGTGTGTGGTCCCGATTCAGGCGTTGCGTGAAAGAGTTTTGGCTTCAGCCAGTTTGCGAATTTCTTCAGCCAGTTCTTCCTCGGCCGACTTTTCCCCAGGCTTGAGAGTGGGGTCGGGGATCAGGCCTTTTAGAAAAGCGATGCGTTTGATCAACTCAGACGCACCTTGCAACCACAACAAACCAAAACCCAGCGGAATCATGGCATACACCGGCCAACGGATCAGCCCACCGGCATTGGAAGACATTTCACCGGACATGAGGCCTTTCCAGAAAAATGGCACACCGAACCACATCACCGCCGTGCACATGGGTAGCATGAAGCAAGCGAATCCGAAAATATCGATTTGCGTTTGGGTGCGGCGTGTAAATTTGGAATACACCACATCAATCTTGACATGCTCATTTTGTAGCAAGGTATAGCAAGAGGCCAGCAAAAAAGAAGCTGCAAACAAATACCACTGGACTTCCAAAAAAGCATTGGAACTGGTGTTGAATATTTTGCGAACCATAGCATTGACTGCGCTGATGAGTGTGGCTGCCAATATGAGCCAGATCACATAGCGGTTGATCCAGGTATTGAATCGGTCAACCGCATTAGAAAAAGCGAGAAATCCTTGCATAGCCAGCTCCGAGGTATGGGCAAGCGCGCATTCTAAGCGCCAAGCCATAAGCCTATAAATCCTAATGGCCTAATGACTGCTCTTGCGCGACAGTTTTCTGTATAGCGTGGCGCGGCTGATGCCCAGCGCTTTTGCGGCTTGTGCGATATTGCCTTTGGCATGGGTAACGGCTTGGTTGATCATGGCCAATTGCAACTGTTGTAGCGCACCCGTAGTAGCCGGTTGTGACGGATTGTGGTAACCCTGCTGCAAAATACTTTGGACATGCAAATTCAAACCCGACCAAAGTGGAATATCCATGGGTTTTGGCTGTTTGGCACCATCAAATAACAAGCCTATGGGTATGGCAAACAAGTCATTGGCATGTTGGGGTGTATCGCCTACCCAATGAAGCATGTCACGTGCCAACCTGTTGGCCCCCAACAGCTCACCTTCACTGTTGAGTAACAGTAAACCATCGTTATCGTCGCCCATCAAGCGACCGGGCCAATTCAGGCGCAACAACAAATGGTGAGGTTGGCGTAGCAAAAAAGCGTTGCTGATGCTGCGCGCAGACATCGCGGCGAGATGGATCAGTTCAGGCCTTTCTTGGCTCATCACCGCTGTCAGGTCAAGCATACCTATGCATTCGCCTTGGCCATTCCACAAGGGGGCACCGGCACAACTGTAAATAGAGGTGTCTTTGAAAAAATGCTCTCCGCGGTGTAACCACACGGGTTTTCTCTCAATGAGCGCTGCGCAAATCGCCGAGGTACCTACCGATTGCTCACTCAAGTCAACCCCAACACGGGCAATCACGTCGGCCCGTCGGTCATGCCGGTCCACACCTGCACCCACCTCGATCACCATGCCTTTGGCATCGGTGATCAATGGAAAAAACGAGGTACCCGCAATCGCACGACCCAATCGTTCAAGCTCTGGACGAGCGGCTTGAATCAGTTCATGGTGTTGATCCAATGTGCGCTTGATATGTGCGCTGGACAAAGGGTCAAAACCAACAGGGTCATGGGGTTGCATGCCTTGCGACAAGCAGCGGTGCCAACTTTGGCTTATCCAATGGGCCACCAACGGGGACAAAGAGTCGCCATCTCGCATGATGGCGTTTCTGGCTTGCTCCAACAAAGCCAAGCGGTTGAAACTGACGGCTGATAGGTTCATGTGCCAACCAATGTCGGGCAAGGTGCTGACATGCTGCTTACCGCACCCATAACCATTCCACGGATTTGATACCCGCCCAGGTGCACAGCAGCGAACCGAATAAATGCAGGCCTGCGGTCAGCAAAGCCATGGCGTAACGGGCATTGAGCAACATGTGAACCACCTCGCTGCTGAACGATGAAAATGTGGTCAATGCGCCTAAAAAACCGGTAACCCATAACAAGCGCCACAACGGGTCGAGTTCTGGGATGTGTTGAAACACAGCGACACACACACCGATCAGGTAGCCGCCGATCAAGTTGGCGTACAGCGTGCCCCATGGCAGCAAGCTGGAAGTGTTGAAGTGAACACTCAATTGCCAGCGTGCCAGAGCACCCACACAAGCCCCTAGACAAATGGCAATGGCAGCAGCCATGGAAATGCACCTCTAAACAAAGATATACATTATCAACCCTTGGGTGTCTCATCGAAGCTTAGACCGCTGGCACCGCATGCGCAGCGGTTTGCCGTCACAAAAGAAAACCATTGACCGGAGTAAAACATGTTGCAAGGTCTGCGTATTGTGGTCACGCAATCGGATGTATTCATGGGTCCTGCCTTGTGCCAAGCCCTGTCTGCACATGGCGCACAGGTTTTGGCTGACACCCACGATTTGACATCGCCGCAAGCGGCGCAGGACTTGGTGCATCGCCATGGTGCCATGGATGTATTGCTGGTGAATTTGGCTGTACCCGCGCCCTCCACACCCGTGGCCGAGGTGGACGAGGCCGAATGGCAATACATGTTCGACACCATGGTTCATCCCTTGCAGCGATTGGTCAAAGCGGTTTTGCCGCAAATGCAAGCTCGCGGCCATGGCAAGGTGTTGGTGATGGGCAGCGCCAGTGCATTGCGCGGTATGAAGCGGTCCTCTAGTTACAGCGCCGCACGTGGCGCGCAATTGGCTTACGTGCAAGCGGTCGGCGTGGAGTTGGCACCCTTTGGTATACAGGTCAATGCGATTGCACAAAATTTTGTCGACAACCCCACCTATTTCCCGCCACACATTCAAACCGATCCACGGTTCATCCAGCGCTTAACACGTGAAGTGCCTCTGGGTCGTTTGGTCAAACCCGAGGAAGATGCCGAGTTCGCAGCCTATTTGTGCAGTCGCCATGCCGACTGTTTTGTGGGTCAGGTTTTCCCCATCAGTGGTGGCTGGGCGGTGCGTTAGTTTTCAGTCCGCCTGCAATGCCACCAGTTGGTTGACCAAAGCCGTTTGGAAACGCTCTGGATTTTGGACATGCGGTGCGTGGCCGAGATCGGGAAACAAAACCAGTTGGGCACCAGGGATGGTCTTGACAGCGGACAGCGACAAAGCTCGGTAGTTACCCATGGTGTATTTGATGGGTTCGGATGCCATGTCTCTGGCAATGGCCGTGGTGTCCTTTTCGCCTACCAACAGCAAGGTAGGTATTTTGATGTTGGCAAATTCGTAGAGCACAGGTTGGTGAAAAATCATCACGTAGGCTTGGGCTGAGTGCCTGGCGACGGTTTCTTTACCGGGACCCCGGTACATACCAGCGATCATTTGCACCCAAGGTTCGTATTCGGGCTTCCATTCGTTGGCGTAATAGGTTTTGCGTTGGTAATTGCGCATGCGTTCATCGGTTTGGTTTAGTTCACGCGCATACCATTGGTCTTCGCTCAGCGTAGGTACTCCCAAAGCCTTCCAGTCTTCCAAGCCCAAAGGATTGACCAAGACCAATTGCGTCACAGCATCAGGGTACATAAGCGCATACCGCGTAGCCAACATGCCACCCATGGAATGACCCAACACCGTGGCTTTTTCTATCTTTAACGATTTCAACAAGGCATGCGTATTGCTGGCGAGTTCGGCGAAACTGTATTCGTAGTTGAAGGGCTTGCTTGATTTACAAAAACCTATTTGGTCGGGAACGATGACACGCATGCCTGCCATTTGCAACCTGAGTGCTGTGTCATGCCAAGTGGCGGCACAGAAGTTTTTGCCGTGCAGCAGCACCATCGTCGGCGCTTGCGGCTTGGCGGATGGGTAGTCCAGGTAAGCCATTTGCATCGGTTGGCGCTGCGCCACGAAGCTGAACGACTGCACTGGCGCGGGATAATCAAAACCTTCCAAATGCGGTCCATAAACTGGCGGGTTGGCAAACACGGTACCACTTGCCAGCCATACAAAATATGCAATGAATTTTTTCATGGAATCTTTCAAGCTGTTGCCAGCATGCCTTTGGTTTGAATGAATTTGACCACGTTGTTCAAACCACTTTGTGTTTTGAGGTTGGTCATGACAAACGGTTTGATGCCTTGCGCACCTGTGCGCATGCGCTCGGTGTCTGCTTTCATCACATCCAAATCGGCGCCGACATGCGGAGCCAAATCGGTTTTGTTGATGATGAACAAATCGCTCTTGGTGATGCCTGGTCCACCTTTGCGCGGAATTTTTTCACCGGCTGCCACATCGATCACATAAATGGTCAAGTCGCTGAGTTCTGGACTGAAAGTGGCGGCCAAGTTGTCGCCACCGCTTTCGACAAACACCACATCGGCGTTTGGAAATTTTTCGAGCATTCGGTCAATCGCTTCCAGATTGATGGATGCATCTTCACGAATCGCAGTGTGCGGGCACCCACCGGTTTCCACCCCCATGATGCGTTCAGCCGGTAACGCGCCGCTGATGGTTAGCAGGCGCTGGTCTTCTTTGGTGTAAATGTCGTTGGTGATGGCGACCAAATCGTATTGGTCGCGCATGGCTTTGCACAGCATTTCCAGCAACGTGGTTTTGCCAGAGCCGACCGGGCCGCCAATGCCCACACGAAGAGGCGGGAGTTTTTTGTGGCGATGGGGAATATGGTGAAGAGGGGTGCTCATGATCGAAACAATCTCGAATACTGGGTTTCGTGGCGCGCCGACAAAATTGCCAGGCGCGGGCTGAAGGCTTGTTGTCCATTGTCAGGCACAGCCAGCGCGAAGTCGACTGCCGCTGGAATTTCCCTGCTCAAGGCGGCCAATATGCGTTGGCCGCTGAGTTGACCCAGCGGTACCGATTTCATGGCTGCTTGCACCATGTTTTCTGCCCAACCGAAAGCGCAGGCCAACACACCTTGTCGTGGGGGTATGGCGTGTGTGTGCAGTGCCAGCGCCCATGCCACGGGCCAAGTCGGGGGCAGGCTCTCGCACACGGCCATGTCGTCGATGTTGGCAAACGGGTGATTGCGCAGCCATGCCAACAGTGAGCGACCCATTTGCTCGGTTTGCAAGCGCATTTCAGAGGTCTCTCGGGTGTGCAACACCCATTGACTGAGTTCTTGCAAACGCAATCGATCTTGGTGCTGCCATGCGCGCAGTGCTTGGGTCACCACCGGCCATTCGCTGCGAGATTGCACCAAATGCAATTGGTCTATCAGCCATTCGCAGGCGCTGTGTTCATCGCTCACTAAACCATGCTCGACCGCAGCCTCCAGCCCTTCTGAATAAGAAAAGCCACCGACGGGCAATGCGGGTGAAGCCAGTTGCATCAACCACAGCAGTTGCACCGCATGCATGTCAGAGGCGGGTTTCACCATGTCACGGCGGTGAGTTCAATGGTCATGCTGGCAATCCGGGCCGTGCACATGCGAATGAACGTGCGAATGGTGGCCATGGGCATGGTGGGCTTGATCGCCATAAGCGCCGCTCTCGGGTTCAAACGGTTCATGGACCTGCGCCACATGCAAATGCATGGCGCGCAACATATCGGCCAGCACATGGTCGGGTTCTATTTTGAGATGGTCGGTTTGCAGTTCAATAGGCACATGGCGATTGCCCAAGTGGTAAGCCGCACGCGTCAGGTCGAACACGCTGCCATGTACCTGGTCATGCGTGATGCGCAAGACCGCTTGCGGGGCAGCCAGTACTTGCAGCAACGAACCGTCTTCGCCAATCAGCACATCGCCGCCGCGCACCACTTGCCCGCGTTGCAAAAACACACCGACACTGCGGCCGATCGAGTCGGTGGTTTCAAATCGGCTTTTTTGTCGCACATCCCAGTCCAAGCTGACTGAGGCCGCGCGTTTGAGCAAAGCGTTAGCAAGGCCTTGGCCTTGGCGAACGAGTTTGGAGTAATGAATCATGGCTTAAGAATAAGCTTCTGGCTTTCAATGCCTGTTGAATCAAACGGTGTTGTTGCTCTGATTTACTCAGAAAAGAAAATAACGTTGCGTCATGGGCAAGCTGCTTGCAGGTTCGCAGGTGAGCAATTGCCCGTCTGCGCGCACGGCATAGGTTTGCGAGTCGATCTCCATGCGTGGCGTCAAGTCGTTGTGCAACATGTGGCGCTTGCCGATGCCGCGTATGTTTTTCACGGCGCTCAATGTTTTGTGCAAGCCAAAGCGCTCTGCAATGCCCGCAGCCAGTCCAGCCTGCGACACAAAGCTGAGAGAACCACGGTGAACAGCACCACCAAACGCGCCAAACATGGGTCGGTAATGGACCGGCTGTGGCGTTGGTATGGACGCATTCGGGTCGCCCATGGCAGCCATGGCAATGAAGCCACCCTTCATGATGATGAACGGTTTGACGCCAAAGAATGCAGGTTTCCACAATACCAAGTCAGCCCATTTGCCAACTTCGATGCTGCCTACCTCATGGCTGATGCCGTGTGCAATCGCTGGATTGATGGCCAGCTTGGACACATAACGTTTGACACGCGCGTTGTCATGCCGATCTGTGTCGCCGTGCAGCGGCCCGCGTTGCTGCTTCATTTTGTGCGCTGGTTGCCAGCAGCGCATGATCACCTCACCCACGCGACCCATGGCCTGGCTGTCCGAGCTGAACATGCTGATCGCGCCCAAATCATGCAAGATATCTTCAGCAGCGATGGTTTCGCGGCGAATACGGCTTTCGGCAAATGCCAAGTCTTCTGCGATCGACGGGTCAAGGTGGTGGCACACCATCAACATGTCCACATGCTCGTCTAGCGTGTTGATGGTGTAGGGCCGTGTCGGGTTGGTGGAGGAGGGCAGCACATTGGCTTCGCCCACCACTTTCAGAATATCGGGTGCATGGCCTCCGCCCGCCCCTTCGGTGTGAAAAGTGTGAATGGTGCGACCTTTGAAGGCGGCGATGGTGTCTTCCACAAAACCCGATTCATTCAAGGTGTCGGTGTGTATCGCCACTTGGGTATCGGTGTCTTCTGCCACGTTCAAACAATTGTCAATCGCCGCAGGTGTGGTGCCCCAGTCTTCATGCAGTTTCAGGCCAATCGCACCGGCGTTGATTTGCTCGTGCAAAGCGTCGGGCAATGAAGCATTGCCTTTGCCTAAAAAACCCAGGTTCATGGGAAACGCATCGGCTGCTTGCAACATGCGCTCGAGGTTCCAAGGCCCGGGCGTACACGTGGTGGCGAATGTGCCTGTTGCGGGACCGGTGCCGCCTCCGAGCATGGTGGTCACCCCACTGGACAAGGCTTCTTCCATTTGTTGGGGTGCAATGAAATGGATGTGTGTGTCGATCGCACCGGCGGTCACGATCATGCCTTCGCATGAAATGATTTCAGTCCCAGGCCCGATCACGATATCGACACCGGGTTGAGTGTCTGGATTGCCAGCTTTGCCGATGGCAGCAATGCGCGAATGTTTGATGCCAATGTCGGCTTTGACAATGCCCCAGTGGTCGATGATCAGCGCGTTGGTCAGCACCGCGTCCATGGCACCACCGGCTTGCGCGCCTGTACCCAAGGGACCATTTCGTGTGCGTTGTGACTGCGCCATGCCGTCACGAATGGTCTTGCCGCCGCCAAATTTCACTTCTTCGCCGTAACTACCTGCGCGCAGGGTGTAGTCGTCTTCGACTTGGATGATCAAGTCGGTGTCTGCTAACCGAACCCTGTCGCCAACGGTCGGGCCATACATTTCGGCATATGCGCGTTTTTCAATCTGTGCCATCAGGGGTTGCCTTTCAATGCGCCTTGTACATCGCCGCGAAAACCATATATCTGTCGGTCACCTGCATAGTCGACCAATTCCACCGTGCGTTCTTGTCCAGGTTCAAACCGCACAGCAGTACCCGAGGCAATGTTCAAGCGCATGCCGTGGGCGAGTTTTCGGTCGAACCGCAAGCTGTGGTTGGTCTCGGCAAAGTGATAGTGCGAACCGACTTGTATGGGTCGGTCACCGGTGTTTTTCACCAGCACACTGCAAGTGCGTCTGCCAGTGTTCAAAGGGTGGTGACCTTCATCGATCAGCCATTCGCCAGGGGTCCATCGGCTCATTTGCGACCTTCCCACCAAATGCCTGCCAACACCACAGCCAAGATCAGTAAGCCGAACAAATCCGATGCATGCGAATGCGGCGATGGTTCACCGTGGCCGGGGTGTGCCATGGCTTGGGTGACGGCGAGCAAAACAAAAGAAGTCAACAGCTTCAACATGTGGCGGTCCTTTAAAAATACGGTTGTCAAACAATCGGTTGGTGGACGGTGACGAGCTTGGTGCCGTCGGGAAATGTGGCTTCGACTTGGATGTCCGGAATCATGTCGGCGATGCCGTCCATCACATCGGCGCGGGTGAGTATGTTGCGTCCCTCACTCATCAATTGCGCCACGGTCTTGCCATCGCGCGCGCCTTCCATGACTGCCGCACTGATGAAGGCCACGGCCTCCGGGTAATTGAGTTTCAAGCCTCTGGCTTTGCGTCGTTCGGCCAACAGCGCGGCAGTGAATATCAACAATTTGTCTTTTTCGCGGGGCGTGAGTTCCATGTCGTGGGCTGCGTTTGAGTCAATGAATGGTTCAGATTGTGATGCAAATGGCGTGCCCTGGGTGACTCCAGCAGGGGCATGCGTTGATTGCATGCATTTGGTGCGGTTCGATTGTTGGCATGTATTGGATTGGTGCAGGATCAACCCAAATGCAGGCATCCAGCCCTGATATTCACACCAAAGACGAGTTTTACAGCATGGCACAAGCCTTGCAAAGGCAAACAGCGCAGCCCACAAGGCGCGTTTCCTCTAACCCTTGCATTGATTTGGAGCCTATCGCATGTTTAACCGTCGCTTTCATTTGAAAACCCTGGTCGTAGCCGCCGCAGTTGCCAGCGGCTCGTTGTACATGACCGCAGTCCAAGCCGCCGACACCATCAAAGTTGGCGTGTTGCACAGTCTCTCAGGCACCATGGCCATTTCTGAAACCGTGTTGAAAGATACGGTGTTGATGGCCATCGACGAGATCAACGCCAAAGGCGGCGTGTTGGGCAAAAAGCTCGAACCCGTGGTTGTGGATCCCGCATCTAACTGGCCGTTGTTTGCTGAAAAAACCAAACAACTGTTGGGCCAGGACAAAGTCGCAGTCATCTTCGGTTGCTGGACTTCCGTCTCTCGTAAATCGGTGTTGCCCGTCGTGGAAGAAATGAATGGCTTGCTGTTCTACCCCGTGCAATACGAAGGTGAAGAGCTGTCTAAAAATGTGTTTTACACCGGCGCCGCCCCCAACCAACAAGCGATTCCAGCGGTCGATTATTTGATGAGCAAAGACGGTGGCGCTGCCAAGCGCTGGGTGCTGCTTGGTACCGACTATGTCTATCCCCGCACCACCAACAAAATTTTGCGCGCTTACTTGAAAAGCAAAGGCGTGAAAGAGTCTGACATTGATGAAAAATACACGCCGTTTGGTCACTCCGATTACCAAACCATCGTGGCTGATATAAAGAAATTCTCTGCAGGCGGCAAAACCGCTGTGGTGTCCACCATCAACGGTGACTCCAATGTGCCTTTTTACAAAGAACTGGGCAATGCGGGTTTGAAAGCCAAAGATGTGCCCGTGGTGGCGTTCTCCGTGGGTGAAGAAGAACTGCGCGGCGTGGACACCAAGCCGCTGGTCGGTCACCTGGCTGCATGGAATTATTTCCAATCGATCAAGAACCCAGCCAACGATGTATTCATCAAAAAATGGTCGGACTATGCCAAAGCCAAAGGCATCGCAGGTCACAAAGACAAGCCTTTGACCAACGACCCAATGGAAGCCACTTATATCGGCATCAACATGTGGAAGCAAGCGGTTGAAAAAGCCAAATCCACCGATGTGGACAAAGTCATAGCAGCCATGGCAGGTCAAACCTTCACGGCACCCAGTGGCATCACGTCCAAAATGGACGAGAAAAACCACCACTTACACAAGTCGGTGTTCATCGGTGAGATCAAAGCCGATGGCCAGTTCAACGTGGTTTGGAAAACACCCGGCCCGGTGAAAGCCAAACCTTGGAGCCCGTTCATCGAAGGCAACGACAAGAAGCCTGACCAACCCGTCAAGAAGTGATTTTTGAGGTTGTGCATCGGTGGTGAATGCAACCGATGCAACGGGCTAACGCATGAGGGGGAGAGGGCGCGAGTTACTCCCCTTTTCGATGATCAGCGAAAAGAGAAGGTATGAAAGCGATAGCCTGGTTTTGGGTGGCGTGCTTGGGTATGTTGCAACTGTCAACGGCGCAAGCACTGACACCCCAGCAAGTGCAAGATATCGTCGCGGGTGACACAGATGCCCGTATTGAAAGATTGCAAAAAGCCTTGGCTCAGGCCGATGCATCCACCACCGTTTTTTTGCAGGCTTTGTCTGATGACGCGGTGGTGATGGCTGGGCAGCAAGTCATCATCGTGCGAGACGGCAAGGGCACAGACCCGGTCACGGGACAAGCTGTACAGATTCCAACCAACGCTGAGAGTGTGGTGAGCAACAACCGCATGCGCGGTGAAATTGATTCGGCCATCGCAGCACTGCAATTGCTCAGCCCGGACGATGCGGTGCGAATGAAGGCGGCATCGGCTTTGGTATCAGAGCCAGACCCCCGTAAACAATCTTTGTTAGACAAAGCCCTTTCGGTCGAAAAAAATCCTGCTATCAGCGAGTGGTTGATACTGGCTCAAGCGGCCATCAACATCACCCACCCTGATGCAGCGGTGCGACTCGCCGCTGCCCAGGCTTTGGGCAAAAGCAAAACACCCAACACCCAGTTGCTGTTGAACCAGCAGATGACACAAGAAACCGATGCGGCGGTCAAAGCGCAAATGCAAGCTTCGTTGGCGGACATCAAGTCGGCGCTGGCCTGGGGCGAACGTTTGGGTGCTTTGTTCACTGGGCTGAGTTTGGGTTCGATCTTGTTGTTGGTGGCTTTGGGCTTGGCCATCACTTATGGTTTGATGGGTGTGATCAACATGGCCCACGGCGAGTTGATGATGGTGGGTGCGTATGCCACTTATGTGGTGCAAGTATTTTTTCGCCAGTACATGGGCGCGGCATTTGACTATTACCTGGTGGCCGCTTTGCCGATGGCATTTTTGTCGGCGGCGGCCGTGGGCGCATTGCTGGAGCGCTCTGTGCTGCGCCATTTGTATGGCCGACCGCTCGAAACATTGCTTGCCACATGGGGCATCAGTTTGATGTTGATGCAAGCCGTGCGAACGATTTTTGGTGCGCAAAACGTCGCTGTTGAAAACCCCTCTTGGATGAGCGGTGGTATCCAAGTGTTGGTGAACCTGAGTTTGCCGTGGAACCGTGTGTTGATTGTGTTGTTTGCATTGTTGGTCTTGCTCGGGGTGGCGTTGTTGATCAGCCAAACCCGTTTGGGGTTGTTTATGCGTGGTGTGACCCAAAACCGCGCCATGGCTTCGTGTATGGGTGTGCATACCGCGCGCATCGATACCTATGCATTCGCCTTGGGGTCTGGCATTGCCGGATTGGCAGGTTGTGCGCTCAGCCAGATCGGCAATGTTGGCCCTGATTTGGGGCAGGGATATATCGTGGACGCTTTCATGGTGGTGGTGCTCGGCGGTGTTGGC
>JBJTXF010000189.1:0-2461 GCA_046082145.1 Limnohabitans sp.
CGACAAAATCTTTGGCCTGTACCGGGTCGGTCAACAACATGTCATGCGTCAATTTGCCCGCGGCTCCGACGCCATCTTCTTCACCCGCCTCACCAGTTTCCAACGATCCCAAACAACCAAGTTCGCCCTCCACAGACACACCCACTGCATGCGCCATGTCACACACACGGCGCGTGACATCAATGTTGTAGTCATAGCTGGAAGGGGTTTTGCCGTCTTGCATCAAAGAACCGTCTATCATCACGCTGGAGAAACCCGAGCGAATGGATTGCTGACACACCGCAGGTGACACGCCATGGTCTTGGTGCATGACCACAGGAATGTCTGGGTGTGTTTCGATGGCAGCCAACACCAAATGACGCAAGTACGCTTCGCCGGCGTATTTGCGTGCACCTGCAGACGCTTGCAAGATAACCGGGCTGTGTGTGTCTTGTGCCGCCTCCATGATGGCTTGCACCTGTTCTAAATTGTTGACGTTGAATGCGGGCACGCCATAACCGTGTTCGGCAGCGTGGTCCAGTACTTGGCGCAATGAAACGAGAGCCATATTGAAATCTCCAAATAATCGATTAAAAAGAGAACAGGCCTCAAGCCTTTTTCTTGCGCTCCATCATGCGCCAGACAAAGGGAGTGAAGATCAATTGCATGGCCAACTCCATCTTGCCACCGGGCACCACCACGGTGTTGGCACGCGACATGAATGAGTCATGGATCATGTTGAGCAGATAGGGAAAGTCGATGCCTTTGGGGTTGGCAAATCGAATCACCACAAAGCTTTCATCAGGCGCGGGTATCTCACGCGCGATGAAAGGATTGGAAGTGTCCACGCAGGGCACACGCTGGAAATTCACATGCGTATGTGCAAATTGGGGGCAGATGTAATTCACGTAATCGGGCATGCGGCGCAGTATGGTGTCGGTCACCGCCTCGGTGGAATAGCCACGTTTGGATTTATCGCGCCACAGTTTTTGGATCCATTCCAAATTGATGACGGGCACCACTCCGATCAACAAATCGGGATGCTTGGCGATATTGACGTCGGGTGTGACCACAGCACCATGCAGACCTTCGTAAAACAACAAGTCGGTACCCGCAGGCACATCTTCCCAAGGCGTGAATGTGCCCGGCGATTGTTTGTAAGGCGCAGCTTCTTCTTCGTCATGCAAATATTTGCGTTGTCGTCCCGTACCCGATTCGCCATAGGTTCGAAACAGGGACTCCAATTCGACAAACAAATTGGTGGTCGGGCCGAAGTGGCTGAAATTCTTGTCACCTTGCTTTTCAGCTTCGGCGGCTTTTTTGCGCATCTCCAAGCGGTCATAGCGGTGAAAGCTGTCTCCCTCAATGATGGCTGCCGTGACCTTTTCGCGGCGAAAAATATTTTCAAATGTGCGGGTGACCGACGTGGTTCCGGCACCGGATGAACCTGTGATGGCGATGATGGGGTGTTTGACGGACATGGTGTTCTTTTTTTTTGGTCGATGGATTGAATCAAATGCGAAACAAACTGCGCTCCGCAAACAAAGGGGTGTCGTCGGTTTTCGCTTCAATGGGCTCGCTGTGATAGCGCTCGATACGCTCCACTTCATGTTTGGAACCGAAAACCAAGCCGATGCGTTGATGCAAGCCTTCGGGCGTGACCGACAACATGGGCTCGCGTCCGGTGCTCGCACGACCACCGGCTTGCTCCATGACCATGCCTATCGGGTTGGCTTCGTACAGCAAACGCAAGCGACCGGCTTTGCTGGGGTCCTTGTTATCGCGGGGGTACATGAACACACCACCACGCATCAAAATGCGGTGTGCTTCAGCGACCATGGAAGCGATCCAACGCATGTTGAAGTCTTTGCCGCGTGGACCGGATTTGCCCGCCAGACATTCGTCGACATAACGCTTGATGGGCGCTTCCCAAAAGCGGCTGTTCGATGCATTGATCGCAAATTCCTGGGTATCGGCCGGGACTTGCAATGTCGGGTGAGTCAACATGAATTCACCCAAATTCGGGTCAAGTGTGAAACCCGCCACGCCATTGCCCACGGTGAGCACCAACATGGTGGTGGGTCCGTACAAGGCATAACCAGCGGCCACCTGGTGACTGCCTGGCTGCAAAAAATCGGTTTCCTTCACATCCCTGCCACTGTCAGTCACCTCTTTGGGCGCACGCAAAATGGAAAAAATACTTCCCACCGACACATTCACATCAATGTTGGAAGAACCGTCCAAGGGGTCGAACACCAACATGTACTTGCCACGCGGATAGGTGGCAGGAATTTGATAGGGATCGTCCATTTCTTCAGAAGCCATGCCTGCCAAATGACCGGCCCATTGGTTCATGCAAATGAACAAGTCGTTGCTCAGCACATCGAGCTTTTTCTGGGTTTCACCTTGCACGTTCACCGCCGCACCGTTGCCAGAAGCATGGTCGCCATACATGCCGCCCAATTCGCCCATGGCAACAGCC
>JBJTXF010000190.1:0-7247 GCA_046082145.1 Limnohabitans sp.
TCAAGATCACGCCACCTATTCTATTGACACTGGAGTATGGTGTGCAATTCATTGAGGACGATGAATTGGTGGAAATCACACCAAAAAGCGTGCGATTGCGTAAACGCTTTTTGAAAGAGCACGAGCGCAAGCGCGCCAGTCGCGAAGCATGATCTGACATCAAGCTATGCGTTTGTCAAGCTTCCAACCTGGCCACGCCTCCTCTGTGGTATTGATGGTATTGGCCACCTTGTTGTGGTCAATCGCCGGTGTGGTGTCGCGACAGATTACCCAAACCCAGGGATTTGAAGTCACCTTTTGGCGCAGTTTTTTCACGGTCATCAGTTTGGCTTTAGGTCTTACTTTGGCGACCCAAGGCCGTGTATGGCGAATATATGAATTTCGATCTGTCACGTTATGGCTTTCAGGCGTTTGTTGGTCAGTGATGTTCACGGCTTTTATGCTGGCCTTGACCATGACCACCGTCGCCAATGTATTGATCACTTTGTCTCTCGGCCCTTTGTTGACGGCCTTGTTACACCGCTGGCTTAGTGGGCAAGCCCTGGCCCGATTCACATGGTGGTCGATTGCATGGGCTGCGATCGGGATCGGCTACATGTTCATGGCCCAGGTGCAATTGAATGAAGGGCAACACCTCAAAGGCATGCTGATTGCTGTGTGCGTACCGATGGCAGGTTCGGTTCAGTGGAATTTGGTCAAGTCTCGCCCAACGACTGAAACCCAGCCAAACATGTTGCTTGCTATTTTGATTGGCGCGTTTATTTCCTGCGTGGTAACTTTGCCTGGTGCTTGGCCTTTTCACGCTTCGCCCACCGACATGGCTTGGTTGGCTTTGTTGGGGGTTTTTCAATTGGCCCTGCCTTGTTCATTGGCAGTCTGGAGTTCGCGCATGCTCAAGCCCCATGAGGTGGCCATGCTGGCATTGCTGGAAGTGATTTTTGGCATCACTTGGGCCTGGCTTGGTGCGAATGAAAGCCCTTCCTCCAGTGTCATCGCAGGGGGTAGTTTGGTGCTGATCGCGCTCGCTACCAATGAATATTTTTCATGGAGACAACGCCATGTCTGATGCCATCAAGTCTCTTCACATACCCATTTCAGACCTATGGATCGAAGTCAAAGGCCATGTCGGTATGGTGACCTTGAATCGACCGAAGGCATTGAACGCATTGTCTTTACCTATGGTGCGCGAAATCACCAGGGTTTTGATGACCTGGCAACACGACGACCAGGTCAAATGGGTGGCCATGCGAGGCATGGGCAAAACTCAAGCGTTTGGTGTTTTTTGTGCGGGTGGAGACATACGGTTTTTCCATCAGGCTGCTGTGTCTGGTGATCCATCGTTGGAAGATTTTTTCACTGAGGAATACCAACTTAATCATTTGATCCATCGCTATCAAAAGCCTTTTTGCGTGTTCATGGATGGCGTGGTCATGGGTGGCGGCATGGGTTTGGCGCAAGGGGCTTCATGGCGTATTGCCACCGAACAAACCAAAATGGCCATGCCGGAGACCATGATTGGATTGTTTCCAGATGTGGGAGGCGGTTTTTTCCTGAGCCGTTGCCCTGGTTTTTGGGGTGAGTATCTGGGACTGACCGGCCAAGTGTTGGACGGGGCGCAAGCGGTTTATGCAGGGCTGGCCGATGTGCTTTGCCCGAGTGCGGATTTGCCCGCAATATGGCAACAACTGTCAGCTTGGACAGGTGATTTTTCTGTCGAGGCCTTCAAATCACTTTGGCAGCCTTACAAAGACGCCACGTTCAAGGCCAAACAGCAAGCGCCTGAAGGTTGGGACAACGACCTTGAACGTGTTTTTGGGTTGGAGAATGTTCGCGACATCATGCTTGCCTTGTCCCAGCGTAAGGATACGTTTGCTATGCACATCTTGCAAGCCTTGCGAAAAAGATCACCGTTGATGTTGGCTGTGACTTTGATGCAAATTCGACGTGCGCGACACATGCCATTGGCTGAAGCATTGCGCATGGAACGGGACATGGTCAGACATTGTTTTCATCCCACACATTTGGAACGCAAACCCTACGCCAGCGAGACGGTAGAGGGTATTCGGGCTCTGGCGATCGACAAGGACCATGCGCCGAATTGGTTGCCAGCCAGCATCGAACAAGTCACCGACAACATGGTGCAACCCTTTTTCGACAGTCCTTGGCCCGCCCATGCGCACCCTCTGCGTTTGCTGTCGGACGCTTAAACCAGTCTATCCAAGGTTATGAGCCACTCTGGGAAACACATGGCCAAGACTACAAAAATTTTGTTTGGTTTTCATGCCGTGGGTGTGCGATTGAAAACCGCACCAGCTTCTGTGATGGATGTGTTCATTGACCCCTCACGACGAGATGCTCGCATGCAACAGTTCTTGGCGCGTGTCAAAGAAGCTGGCGTCAAGTGGACCGAAGTCGATGGTTTGCGGTTAGCTCAGTTGTCAGGTAGTCATGGTCATCAAGGGGTGGTGGCAAGGGTGCACCCCATCGACATTGCGCGGTCTTTGGATGCATGCTTGGATGACTTGCCCGATGACCAACCAGCGCTTTTGTTGGTGTTGGATGGCATCACTGATCCGCACAATTTGGGTGCTTGTTTGCGGGTTGCGGACGGGGCAGGGGTGCATGCGGTGATCGCACCCAAAGACCATTCGGTGGGTATCAATGCCACGGTGGCCAAAGTGGCCAGTGGTGCCGCCGAAACCGTGCCCTATTTCATGGTGACCAATTTGGCCAGAACCTTGAATGAATTCAAAGAAAGACAAATCTGGGTCATGGGCACCAGCGATGAGGCATCTCAAACTTTGTACGACATTGATTTAAAAGTCCCCACTGCATGGGTATTGGGTGCAGAGGGCAGTGGGTTGCGACAACTGACCCGCAAAACCTGTGACATGCTGGTATCCATTCCCATGGCGGGAGGTGTCGAGAGTTTGAATGTCTCGGTGGCCAGTGGTATTTGTCTTTATGAATCGGTCAGACAAAGGCGCTTCTAACCCTAAATCCAACTTGTGATGGTGATAACTGTATGCAAACAAAACCGCTAAAAGTCTGATTCATTGATACAAGAGCATATTTATTGATTAAAAAAGACGCATCTTCAAATCCTTTGGAAATGCGTGATGCGCTATCTGAATTTGGTGTGCTGGGTGTTTTTTTTGCAAGCATGCGCGGGAGGTGGCTCATACAAACCGGATGACATTGGTTTGGGCATGTCAATCACCCCGGAATCGCGTCCCACGCCTCAACCTGTCTACACGTATGAGGTGATGTCGACACCGATCAGCGATGCCGATCCCAACAAGCCTGTCAATGTCAATACCAACACCTACGATTTAACACGCGCCCAGCCCGACACCAACGGCCCCGGCTATTCGAACTGGTTTGCCCAAGGGGATTGGTCCCCAGTGCCTCATTTGAAGTTTTGGGGAAAAAGCGTGACTTCATCATCTTGTACCTCCAATCTTCTGGACAGCTGTGCACCCGCAAAGATCGCCGCCCCCGTGGAAGATGTTCTCTATGCATGGCGTCGCGGTTGGACCGGTAAAGGGGTGAATGTGATGATTGAAGACGGCATCAAAGATGATCACGGCGTAGTCACGGCCTTGATTGCTTACCGTTATGCACCTGGCGCGAATTACTATGGTTTGGATGTCATACCGACTTTGTTCACCAACAATGTGTTTGATCAACAGCTAGGAAAGTATCCCAGCAGCTATACAAGCACTGTGAACGTTGGCGTGGTCAATGCCAGTTACACGGCCGATTTGAAAAGTTTGTTAGGTGATAAGCCTTGGACAGAAGCATCATTGCTTGATGCCAGAGTTAAATTGGCCTCTAGCGCGCCAGTGGTGGTCAATCGATTCAAAGATGCTCCGGTTTCAGGTCAACTGGCCCAGTTCAAATACGCTGACGCGGTGATCACCAAAGCGGCTGGCAATGACAGCATCCTGGCGGAGTACGAGCCCCTCAACTGGTTCTTGGCCAAGGACAGTGTTGTCAATGAAAGACTGTTGATCGTTGGCGCTTTGAACAAAGCAGGCAGTGTGGATGCCCCGGCGGACAAGGCCAGTTACAGCAACACAGCTGGCAACGATAGCGATGTCAGCAGCCGTTTTTTATTGGCCAGTGGCACTATTCCCTTTGGTTATCGATCGGTTGCAATTGACAGTGTGCCCACAGAATTGTTACACGGTACTTCTTTTGCAGCCCCTCGAGTCGCGGGTTACGTGGCGATTTTGCGAAGCAAATTTCCAACTTTGAGCGGCAAACAATCCGCTTCGATCATGTTGGACACGGCTGGGTACGAAACCTTGAGCTGCAATACGCAACTAGGCGGTTGTGACCCCAAAATCTATGGCAAGGGTGAAGCCAACTTGTCGCGCGCTTTGGCACCAGTGGGAAAGTTGCGATGAACCTTGAGCGCACTAGATTGCTTGCAATGGGCTTGATAGTTACCCTGAACTTGGGCAGTGGTTTGGCATGGGCAGGAGAATTCGAACACCGATGGATGGTTCAACGCGCTTTAGCTGCGGTTCTTTGGGAAGGGCGTCAACAGCCGTTGGTATTTTTTAGCGACATTTATGTGCAACGCGAAATAGGCAACTTCACTCAAAGCACGGGTCGCATGTATTTATCGGTTTCTGACAAAGTGACTTCCAACTATCACTCTGGCTCGGTTTATTCGCTCAGCGGCTTTTACGAAGCCCAAAGATGGCGCAAACGTTGGGTGTTGAATTTTTTAGAGCCGCAATCACATTGGCTGGTGTCTTTGGGTCATGACAACGGCGTACAAACTCGTAAGCTCAATATCTCACCATCGCTGTTTTTGGGGTTGGCAAAAGCCATGACATTGCCCCATGGACAGTCCCTGCAAATTGCCTTGGGCAAATGGTTTGGCGCGATGCTCAATGAGTCTCCTTGTGTGGATGATTACGACCGTCAGTATTGGTGTCCCAACTTAACCGCCTGGATTGATCGACCTAAACCGGATGCTTCGTCCATGCATTTCTACGAATTTAAATACCAACTGGTGTTCGATTAAGCGTCTGTGAAATCCCAAGCCATGCGGATGTGAGCGGGATTGGGTTGTTGGCCACCTTCACCGCCCTTAAGCAAACTAAAATTAGCTGGCTATGAATTCCCCTCCTGATGTATCCCTTTTTCACCGCGCCGCCAAACCTTTGACCAGTTACAAGAAGTACTGGGCAGCGCGTTTTGGCACAGCACCCTTTTTGACCATGAGCCGAGAGGAAATGGTCCAATTAGGTTGGGATGTGTGTGACATTGTGTTGGTCACAGGCGATGCGTATGTAGACCACCCCAGTTTTGGCATGGCGGTGATTGGCAGGATGCTCGAAGCACAAGGCTTTCGCGTCGGCATCATTGCACAGCCTGAATGGCACAGTGTCGATCCCTTTAAGGCTCTTGGAGCGCCCAAATTGTTTTTCGGGATCACCGCCGGCAACATGGACTCCATGATCAACCGCTATACCGCCGATCGAAAAATACGCAGCGACGATGCCTATACACCCGGCGGCATCGGCGGCAAAAGGCCTGATCGCAGCGTACTGGTCTACAGCCAACGTTGTCGCGAGGCTTACCCAGAGATGCCCATCATCATTGGTGGCATTGAAGCCTCGCTGCGGCGGATTGCGCACTACGACTATTGGCAAGACAAAGTCAGACGATCCATTCTCATCGATGCTAAAGCGGATTTGCTTTTGTATGGCAATGCAGAACGTGCCTTGGTTGAAGTGGCGCATCGCTTGGCAGCGAAAGAGCCTGTCTCGGATATCACCGATGTGCGCGGCACTGCTTTTTTGGTGAAGCAAACACCAAAAGATTGGTTTGAAATCGATTCCACCGAAGTCGATACACCAGGACGGGTTGAGGCGCATGTCAACCCGTATTTGATGGTCAGCGACCAAGCCAAGGCACAAGGCGAAACTTGTGCGCGTGAAAAAGAGGCACAAGTGTTGGCACAAGAAAACCAACCTGCTGCCGTTTTTTCACCCCTTCAGTTTATGCCCAACCCAGCCCTCGAAGGAAAAGGAAAATTGAAAGTTCCCCCACGTGATCGTTCAGTGATTCGGTTGCCTTCTTACGAACAGGTGAAATCAGATCCCGTGTTGTATGCGCATGCCAACCGGGTGTTGCATTTGGAAACCAATCCGGGTAACGCTCGGGCTTTGGTGCAGGCGCATGGTGAAGGGCGTACTGCTCGCGATATCTGGATCAATCCGCCACCGATTCCTCTGACCACCGCCGAAATGGACCATGTGTTTGATCTGCCTTACGCGCGTTCACCACACCCTGTGTATGCTGATAAAAAGGGAAGCCATGATGGCGATACAAAGATTCCCGCCTGGGAAATGATCCGTTTCAGTGTCAACATCATGCGCGGGTGTTTTGGGGGCTGCACGTTTTGTTCTATCACCGAGCATGAAGGCCGCATTATTCAAAGTCGCAGTCAAACCTCTATCCTGCGAGAGATTGAAGACATCCGAGACAAGGTCAGCGGCTTCACTGGTGTGGTCAGCGACCTTGGTGGGCCCACCGCCAATATGTACCGCATCGGTTGCAAATCCCCCGACATCGAAGCTGCCTGTCGCAAACCCAGTTGTGTTTACCCAGGCATTTGTTCCAACCTCAATACCAGTCACGCACCCTTGATTCAGCTCTATCGCAAAGCGCGTGCATTGCATGGCATCAAAAAAATTCTCATCGGTTCTGGCTTGCGTTATGACTTGGCTGTCGAAAGCCCGGAGTATGTGAAAGAACTGGTGATGCACCATGTCGGCGGTTATTTGAAAATTGCGCCCGAGCACACCGAGGGCAGTCCTTTGTCCATGATGATGAAGCCAGGCATTGGAAGCTATGACCGTTTTAAGCAAATGTTCGACAAATACAGCGCAGAAGCAGGCAAGAAACAATATTTGATCCCTTACTTCATTGCAGCCCATCCTGGCACACGCGACGAAGACATGATGCATTTGGCCATGTGGCTCAAGAAAAACGGCTTTCGTGCCGACCAAGTTCAAACCTTTTACCCCAGTCCGATGGCCACAGCGACAGCGATGTACCACTCTGGCAAAAATCCGTTGAAACGGGTCGGTCGCAGCAGTGAATCTGTCGATATTGTGCGTGGCGAAAAACGCCGCCGTTTGCACAAAGCTTTTTTGCGTTACCACGATCCCAAGCATTGGCCCTTGTTGCGAGATGCACTCAAGGCCATGGGCCGCGCCGAC
>JBJTXF010000191.1:0-9438 GCA_046082145.1 Limnohabitans sp.
CTTTGGCTTGACTGGATTTGTCACCACCTGCCAATAACAACACGATGTGTAAACCCCGACGAGTGAAATACACACGGTATCCAGTGCCAATGTGACAGCGCAATTCAGACACTCCGCCGCCCACACTTTTGAAGTCACCCCAATGACCGGCTGCCATTTGTTTCAAACGAAAGGCAATGGCGGCTTTGGCGCGATTGTCTTTCAATGCCATCAACCAACGACTGAAATTTACTGTCTCGAGTACACGGACAGGCTTGATTGTATCCATTTAGATACCTTGACTATGACGCTTTGTATCCAGGGTCTCGCAATTCGCCTATGGGTGAAACAACGACTGCACGGGCTTTTGCACTGCGCAAACTTTGTGCAGACATCGCTTTTTGAAAGAATTTGTCTTCTAGTGCAACCAAGTCGTAAACACCGCCACTTTTATGGGCTTTTTGAGCTGCCAACTGCGCTTTGTACCTGCCACTGACATTGGCATCGCTGTGACTTATAAAGGTAATTGAACCGGAGCCATTGATTTTTAATACCTGCAACAACATTAATTGATTGTCGATCTCTGCACGAATGTAGTCATTGATCATTAAACGCATGATCAACGGCCTGGCACTTGCCGACCAGCCAGGATTTCGCAATAACTTGAATCCCTCGTGTATGGACTTGCACTTTCTGACTATTTGATAAGCATCGTAAGTGCGTAAAACCTCACCGACCCAATCACCACTTTCAGACAAGCTGATTTCGATGCAATAGTTGCTGTTTGGCAATAGGCCCATGTAAGGGATCGGTTCAGATTTTTTCCCCTGGTGCCTTCTCAATACCGATAGCGAGCTGTTTGCATTGATTCCAAAGGGGATGACATTTCTGGCCTTGGCAGCTGATTTGCTTTTGCCCTCAGCACTGTAAATCGTTGCATCAAACATCGCCCCTTCATGCCCATGGTCTGGCTTGTGACTGACCCAGATATTCTTAATCGCACGCTGAACATGTTCACGGTAGCCGGGCCAAGGAAGCGGCATGGTTTCAACCAATTTACCCAGTTGCTTTTCGCGAGCACTGGCACTGGCGTTGGCAAAGCGATGCAACATGGACTGGTCAGTCACTGCAATTACGCAAGCATCTATTGCATGATGCCGATGGTCGTTTCTGTTCTTCTCACCCGTCAGCCCAAGGATATTGTTCAATCCAAATTTGGCTCTTAGCACGGCAGTCATTTGACCGGGGATCACACGGGTGTTTTGCGGGCAAATCAGGCTCAAGTACTCCCTTGCCACACTGCTCAAATGCCGCGTATCGTTTAGGGCGCGGGCCAAAAAGCCTTTGTCCTTGCGTAACCACTGCGACATTCCCTCAGGCCCAAAACGGTATCGCTTGCCTTTGGGCATCAGACTGGCCCGCTCAAGCATGCCTGAACTGGACCAGCCTTGGGCTTCAAAATCTGGAGCAGCT
The DNA here is from genome assembly GCA_046082145.1 of Limnohabitans sp. GTDB lineage: Bacteria > Pseudomonadota > Gammaproteobacteria > Burkholderiales > Burkholderiaceae_C > Limnohabitans. The sequence continues at coordinate 1,453 of JBJTXF010000191.1, forward strand.
TGCGCGGGGGTCCGATTGCCTTTAATGCGATTGGCTTTTCGCATGGACACAGTTTTATTGTTCAGACTGTCGTCTAGGGTTTGTGCAAACGGCAGAATGTGTTCTATTTCCACCTGATCGCTGAACAGCATTTGCGTGTTGATTTGCAAACCGCTGTAAGGACAGCGTCGATCAGCAGCGTTAAAGCCCAGCTCTTCCCACAAGATCATTTTTTGCAGATCTGACGTTTTAACGCTGTCTGGGTTGATGTTGAGCAATTTCGAAATTTCAAGACGCATTCGGTCATTGCGTTTTTGATTGCTGGCTTGTCGTTTTTGTTCTTCTTCACGCTGCACTTTGGTTTGTTTCAAATCACGGGCAACTTCGACGATTACTTCGGCTGGATGACCGTATTTTTTTTTCAAGGCATTGACCACGGTACGCACTTGGTTCAGCCCAATGTGAACCGTGGGGTTTGCTATCTTGCCGTAGCGTTTTTCAAGTGGGTCTTCTGGGTTATTTGAGCCAAAGCCAACGTGTCGTTGCAGATACTGCCCGTAGTAGGGCAACTCGGGCAATATTTCGCCAGTTGCAGCATGGCTGATGTGACTGTGGTGTTCAAAGCCAGCTGCTCGGACAGCTGTGTCATAAGTGATGACCTCCGCACGCAAGACTGGAAGGATTTTGTCAAGTGCCTTGGCGCTCAAGCTGCCATAACCTTCTGCCAATTGGGCGTTGGCAATGCGCTCGGCTGTGGTGTCATCCACACCTGTTTGCGCTTTCAACCAAGCGATCAATCGGGTTTCATTTTCTTCGGACACCAACTGCATAACGATCTCGTCTTGGCGGGTCTCGCCAATGCTGGCCCATTGGTTGCCAAAGAATTCATTTTTAGACAGCAAGGCGCTGGTGCTGTTGCCTTTGAGTTCGGTACGTTTTTCATCTTCGAGATTGAATTGCGTGGCGCCATCTAAATCCAAGGCTCTTCTTATTTGATCAAAGCTCACTCTATGCAATGTCTTTTTTTCTCTCAGAGGTCGCTCAAGCAATTGGACAATTTGATCCCGCTGTGCCAGTGTGAGCGGTTCTTGCACCAAGCCCTCCCGCAATATGCGCAAGTTGTTGACTTCTTGGTAGATGCGAAAAACGCTGCTGACTGGGCAAGGCCATCGGGGCTCGCTCTTCGTCAGGCATCAACGTACAGCGGCCCGGTTTCACAGGTCTGAGCGAACGCTGATACAACAGGCAATCCTTAAGCTCAGCGCGGGCTATTTCGTGAAACATGACCGGATTGAGTTCGTTTTGCTTGGCCCACAGCGTGTCAAACTCTGCCTCAATCATGGCCCGGTCGATGTAGAGGTCGTAGCTCTTTTCTATTTTGTCTTTGCCGTCATCTTTGGTGATTCGGTTTTCGTGGTAGCGCGCCCGCACCGGCAATCCTTGTTGGTGGCGATTAAACAGCCATTCACCCACCGTACGGCAGCCCGTGGTCTGCATGGCCTCTCGCAACTGTCCAATCGCTTTTTTCAATGCGCTGCTATCGTTTTCTTTTTTGTCAGTTTTGCGGTTGCTTTTAGATCCACGTCGCTGGTTGATATGAAAGAGCGCACGGGCAAACTCCTCGGGCAACAATGCTTGATCAAGTCCTTTGGCGCGCAAGGTAAACGGATTGGTTTTCTCTAAAGTTTTTCGGGCTGCTTCGTCTTTTGGGAAAAAACCATGCTTAAGCAATGCAGCCATCATTCGGTGTTTGCGCTTTAACAACCTGTCTCGGCGACGGCGCATGGCGCGGGCTACTCGGCGGCTCACTGCCAGTGATGAACCGTCTTTGGGATTGCGACCATCGTCAAAAATTCGGACTCCCGCTTTGATGACGGCGCAAGGCTCCCCTTGGTCGTTTATCCGCACCATGGCCCAACCCAACGACGTTGTCCCTAAGTCCAAGGCCAGCCTGTACCTCATTTTTCGCATAGTAGCCCTCAAAAGAGTTTATTTTGAGTTCTATTGTGCTATATTAAAAGCTCATTAACAAGCGATTGGGATATGCGCTCTGAACGCTAACAAGCTAAACGCTGACAAGCGAAAGATGCACCAAATGGAAAGGCCGCTATATGCGGCCTTTCACTTTTTTAATTCGCTTAATTGGTCAAATCAAGTACTTGAAGCCAAATGCTTCTTGACCAACGCGATGTACCAATCCAAACACGCGGGGTTGGCCATGGCATCACGGTTCAATACTTTTTCAACGGGTTGACCGAGCATCAGTTTTTTGATCGGCAGTTCTTGTTTTTTGCCCGACAACGTGCGCGGAATTTCGGCCACCTGAAAAATGTCGTTGGGCACAAAACGCGGGCTCAGCGCCGTGCGAATCGCGCCATTCAATCGCTCGCGCATGGCGTCGTCCAACACCACGCCCTCACGCAACACCACAAACAACGGCATGTAACTGTCTTTGCCCAAATATTCCAAATCGACCACCATGCTATCGAGCACTTCGGGCAAGGCTTCAACCGCGCTGTAAAGCTCACTGGTGCCCATGCGCAAACCATAACGGTTGATGGTGGCGTCGCTGCGCCCATAAATGATGGCGCGTCCTTCAAGCGTGATCTTCAACCAATCGCCATGACGCCACACCGATCCGGCCTCGGGGCCGAGGTCTCCACCGCCGGGTTGTCTGCCTTGACCGGGAGGAAAGGTGTCGAAATAGCTGCCCAAATACCGTTGGTTGTCGGTATCGCCCCAAAAGAACGGCGGCATGCATGGCAAAGGTTGCGTCACCACCAATTCACCCACCTCGTCGATCACCGGTTGGCCTTGTTCGTTCCAAGCCTCGACACTCACGCCCAAAAAACGGCACTGCATTTCACCGGCGACCATCGGCAATTCGCGGTGACCACCCACGTACGCGCCCGCGTCAGTGCCGCCCGAAATATTGCACCACCAAATGTCTTGTGGTGGTTCGCCCGCGCTGGCATAGACCGCATGAAATTGCGAGGTACCCCATTGCTGTACTTCGGCGCTCAATGGCGAACCGGTGGTGCCCAAGGCACGTACCTTGTGCAGGCCCGGGATACCCGCGAGTTGCACACCGGCTTTCATGCAATTGGCAAAAAAAGCCGCACCGCCGCCAAAAAAAGTCACCTGTTCCTGCGCGGCATAACGCCACAGCACGCCCCAATCAGGATGCTCTTTGGAGCCGCCCGGGTTGCCGTCGTAAATCACACAGGTGGTGCCACTCAACAATCCGCTTAACTGTGCATTCCACATCACCCAACCGGTGGACGAGTACCACAAGAAACGCTCACCCCACGAATTGGGCTCGTAACTGCACGCCACGTCGTAATGCAGGTTTTTGGGGGTCATGCCGTTGAGCAAGGTGCCGCCGTGGTCGTGCACCAAGGGTTTGGGCAAACCGGTGGTGCCGCTGGAATACACAATCCACAACGGATGGTTGAATGGCAACCACATCGGCGTGAACGCTTGCACCGCCTCGTCATGGCGTTGCATGATCTGCGCCCAATCTGCGGTGTTTGCAAAAGCTGTTTGCCCCTCTAGGTTGCGGTAAATCACCACATGTTGCACGCTAGGCAAGGCTTGGCGCAATTCGTTGACCACGCTGTGGCGCTCCAAATCTTTGCCGCCATAGGTCACACCATCGACCGCGATCAACACTTTGGGCGTGATTTGTTTGAAACGGTCCAACACCGCGTGGGTGCCCATGTCGGGGGCGCAAACACTCCAACTGGCGCCGATGCTGACCACGGCCAAAAAAGCCACCATGGTTTCAGGAATGTTGGGCAAATACGCCGCCACGCGGTCGCCGGGTTGCACACCTTGCGCCTGCAAATGCAATGACAGTGCAGCGGCCTGGCGTTTTAATTCAGGCCAGCTGATTTCGCGCCGTTGTCCTTTTTCGTTGCTGCTGATGATGGCGGGCATGCCGGCGGCATGAGCGGCATCGACATGGCGCAACACCTGCTGCGCGTAATTGACCTGAGCGCCCACAAACCACCGGGCACCCGGCATGGTGTTGCGCTCAAGCACGCACTGGTGAGGTGTGGGAGATTGCAAATCCAGGTAATCCCAAGCCGACTGCCAAAAGTCTTCCAAATGTGTGACCGACCAGTGCCACATGGCTTGGTAATCGTCGAAATGCAGTTGCCGGTGCTCAGCCAACCAATGTTGATAGAGGCGTATTTGCGGGACGAACGGCGGCTGGGTGTTGGGGGTTATGTTCATGGGGCCAAAGGTTATCAGCATGTGGCACGGACAAAAGGGGCTTGGGTGAGGCCACTAAGATGCCGCATCCATTTGAAGGAAACCCATTGTCATGGCGATTTGGACCAAACCCATCAGCACCGAAATTTTGACCACCACCCACATCGACACGGCCGCCGATCGCCTGGGCATTGAGTTCCTGGAAATCGGCCCCGATTTCATCCGTGGTCGCATTCCTGTGGACCACCGCACCCGCCAACCTTATGGCGTGATCCATGGCGGGGCCAATGTGGTGCTGGCCGAAACATTGGGCTCTTGCGGCGCGGATTATTCAACGCCCATAGGTCACCGCATCGTGGGTTTGGACATCAACGCCAACCATATTCGTGGCGTGGGCGAGGGCTGGGTGAATGGCATCGCCAGGCCAGTACATATCGGGCGCAGCACCCATGTTTGGCAGATCGACATGACCGACGACCAAGGACGCATCAGTTGTGTGTCGCGCCTGACCTTGTCGGTGTTGGCGCCGCGTTAACCCACGATACCCGCTGGCCTATCAAGCCTTTGTGGTCAAAGGTCTTTGTGTGTTGATGTCTCGTATGAAAATTTCCCTTTTTTGAAGGTTTCAACCATGTTCAAGTTTCTGCTTTTTGGTCTGTGTTTTTCCCCCTTCTTGGCAACGGCCCAAAACGATGCCATGGCATTGGCCAAGGAAAAAGCGTGTTTGGGCTGCCACAGCGTAGACCAACACACCATGTCGGTACCGTCTTACCAAAAAATTGCTGAAAAATACCGTGGTGATCCCGGCGCGGTGGAATACCTCTCCGAAAAAATACGCCAAGGTGGCAAAGGCGTGTGGGGCGGTGGCGGTCGCAGCATCATGCCCGCCTTTTTGAACTTAAACCCCAGCGAAATCCGCATGCTGGTCGACTGGATTTTGTCGTTGAAAGATTCCCCGGCTTCTTAATGTTCAGCGCCCGACTGACACCTCAATGTTGGGGGTTCGTGGGCGCTTGGCCATCGCTGGGAACCGGCAAAGGCGGTGGGGAAATTTTCTTGCTGTCGGTACATTCTCCTTTGAAAAACGCCCATTCTTCGCATACCTTGCCTGACGGCAACCTGCACATGCTGTGTTCGCCTTTGCTGTCGTAGGTTTTCAGCGATATGCCCCCCGCATTGGCGCATACCAGCGCCGCAGGATTGGCCATGGCCAACCATTCGCTGTCGGCCAAACTGGCCAAGGGAACTGCCAAAGCCAAACCGCCCAACACCATCGCAAGCCATCGTGCTGCCTTTCTTGGACTCATGCGTCTGCGGCCTTCATGCGCTCGCTTTTCCAATACACATCACCACCACCGTGCATTCGGTTGAGCACGCGAGCAAACACAAACATCAAGTCGCTCAAGCGGTTGAGGTATTGGCGCGGGGTCGGGTTGAGGGCCTCCTCGGCTTCCAGTGCCACCACCGCTCGTTCTGCACGCCGCGCCACGGTGCGACACACATGCGCCAGCGATGCGGCACGGCTGCCCGCAGGCAAAATGAACTCTTGCAATTTCGGCAGCGCCGCGTTGTGCTCGGCCAAGGCGTTGTCAAGCAACAGCAAGGCCTCGGCTTTGAGCAATTCAAACCCGGGGATGCTCAATTCACCCCCCAAATTGAACAACTGGTGCTGCACTTCCACCAACAGTTGGCGTACCGCATCGGGCATGTCTTCACACAATAAAACGCCAATGTGCGAGTTGAGTTCATCTACCTCGCCCATGGCATGCACCCGCAAACTGTTTTTGCTAACGCGACGGCTGTCACCCAGTCCTGTGGTGCCATCGTCGCCGGTGCGGGTGGCAATTTGTGTGAGTCGGTTTGCCATGGTTTGAGTCCTGTGTAAGTTGCCATTGTCTCAGCAGCACTCATGTCGGCTACGCTTGGGGTTTTCAAAGGATTCTGAAATGAACGCATCCCCTTCTCCGAGCCCTGTCGGTGTTATCGGTTTAGGCACCATGGGGCGCGGCATGGCACAGAGTCTGCGCAAAGCGGGCTTTGTGGTGCATGTGTGCGACGCGCGTGCCGAAGCGGCCCAGGCATTTGCCAAAGAGGGTGGCATGGCCTGCGACACACCCGCCGCCTTGGCCGCCTTGTGCCCGGTGGTGATCAGCGTGGTGGTGAACGCGGCTCAAACCGAGGAAGTGCTGTTTGGCACACATGGCGCGGCATCTGCGATGCGCGCAAACAGCGTGTTTGTGATGTGCTCAACCGTGGACCCGAATTGGTCCGCAATGACAGGGGCACGCTTGCAAGCCTTGGGGCCGCATTACCTGGATGCCCCGATTTCCGGCGGCGCAGCCAAGGCAGCCAATGGGCAAATCACCATGATGACGTCCGGTAGCGCTGAGGCTTACGCGTTGTGTGAGCCTATGCTCAACGCCATGGCCGCATCGGTGTACAAACTCGGCGCGGCGCCTGGCGCAGGCAGCAAAGTCAAAATCATCAACCAGTTGTTGGCAGGCGTGCACATTGCCGCCGCCGCAGAGGCCATGGCGCTGGGTCTGCGCGAGGGCGTGGACCCCAACGCACTGTACGAAGTGATCACACACAGCGCAGGCAACAGTTGGATGTTTGAAAACCGCATGGCCCATGTGCTGTCCGGCGATTACACTCCGCTGTCCGCGGTGGACATTTTTGTCAAAGATTTGGGGCTGGTGCTGGACATGGCGCGCAACAGCAAATTTCCACTGCCCTTGTCGAGCACCGCGCACCAAATGTTCATGCAAGCGAGCAGCGCCGGTTTTGCCAAAGAAGACGACAGCGCGGTGATCAAAATTTTTCCGGGCATCGACTTGCCCAAAGCCACTTAAGCCTTGCTTGGCGCAGGGAAATACCTGCTTCGCAACCTGGCCATGCTTGCCTAGAATGTATTCACACAGGAGTACCCCACATGAATGCACCCCAAACCGCGCAACACCTGATGCCCGCCATCGCCCAACGCGATGTGCCGCAAGCATTGATCGACATTCTCAAATCGCAGTTTGGTGAGCGTTGCTCCACCGCCATGGCCGTGCGTGAACAACACGGGCGCGATGAATCCGCCTACACCACCGTACCGCCTCCGGCGGCCGTGGTGTTTGCCCAAAGCACCGACGACGTGGCGTTCACCGTGCGCCATGCTGCCGTGCACAACGTTCCCATCATTCCCTTCGGTGTCGGCTCGTCGCTCGAAGGCCATTTGCTTGCGGTGCAAGGCGGCATCAGCATCGACCTGGGCCGCATGAACAAAGTGCTCACCGTCAACCCTGAAGACTTGACGGTCACCGTCCAACCAGGCGTGACCCGCAAACAGCTCAACGAAGAGATCAAAAGCACCGGCTTGTTTTTTCCGATCGACCCCGGGGCCGATGCCAGCATCGGTGGCATGGCAGCGACACGTGCGAGTGGCACCAATGCAGTTAGATACGGCACCATGCGCGAAAACGTGTTGGGCTTGGAGGTGGTGACCGCCAGCGGCGACGTGATTCGAACAGGCACACGCGCTCGCAAATCTTCAGCAGGCTATGACCTGACGCGCTTGATGGTCGGCAGTGAAGGCACTTTGGGTGTGATCACCGAAGTGACGCTGAAATTGTTCCCGCTGCCCGAAGCGGTTTCTGCTGCGACCTGTTCCTTTCCTTCGATTGAAGCAGCGGTACACACCACGATACAAATCATCCAAATGGGCATTCCGATTGCGCGGGTCGAGTTGATCGACACCAACGCGGTGCGCATGGTCAATGCCTATTCCAAAATCAACTTACCGGT
>JBJTXF010000192.1:0-2564 GCA_046082145.1 Limnohabitans sp.
CACCGGCTGACAAGCCACGGTTCGTCGTGCCCTTCCCGGCCGAACGAGCCGGGGGTCAACAACACACTGACTGAAAGGGCAACCCCATGAAAAAAATAGGCAATCGCGTAGGACTGGTCGGTTGGCGCGGCATGGTCGGCTCGGTCCTGATGGACCGCATGCTGTCGGAAAAAGATTTCGATTTGATCGAACCGGTTTTCTTTTCAACTTCCAATGCAGGCGGTGCCGCCCCGGCCATGGCCAAAAACGAAACTCGTCTGCTCGATGGCAACGATATTCAAGCACTCAAAGCTTGCGACATCATCCTTACCTGCCAAGGTGGCGATTACACCAGCGAGGTATTTCCCAAATTGCGTGCGGCCGGCTGGAGCGGTCACTGGATCGATGCCGCATCCACACTGCGCATGAAGGATGATGCGGTCATCATTCTGGACCCGGTCAACATGCCTGTGATCGAAAAGGCATTGGCCAAGGGCGGAAACAACTGGATCGGTGGCAATTGCACCGTGAGTTGCATGCTGATGGGGGTTGGTGCCCTGTACAAAGCCGGGCTGGTGGAGTGGATGAGCACACAAACTTACCAAGCGGCCTCGGGCGGTGGTGCCGCGCACATGCGCGAACTCTTGACCCAATACGGCACACTCAACGGTGAAGTGAAAGCGTTGTTGGACGATCCCAAATCGGCGATTTTGGACATTGATCGCCAAGTCATTGCCAAACAACGCGCCTTGAGCGCCGCCGAAACCGAACATTTTGGCGTGCCGCTGGGCGGCTCACTGATTCCTTGGATCGATAAAGACCTGGGACTGGGCAAACAACAAGGCGACGAAGGCTGGGGCACCAGCCGCGAAGAATGGAAAGGCATGGCCGAAACCAACAAAATCCTGGGCCAAGGTGCGGGGTTTTCAGCCCCAGCTATTCCCGTGGATGGCTTTTGTGTGCGAGTGGGAGCCATGCGTTGCCACAGCCAGGCACTGACTTTCAAACTCACCAAGGATGTGCCGCTGGCAGACATCGAGGCCATGATTGCCGCCGATAACCCTTGGGTGAAAGTGATCGCTAACACCCGCGAAGCAACCATTAAACACCTGACACCTGTAGCCGTGACCGGCACCATGGACATACCCGTTGGCCGAATCCGCAAAATGGCTTTTGGCCCGCAATATGTGGGCGCTTTCACCATTGGCGACCAATTGTTGTGGGGGGCGGCCGAGCCGCTTCGCCGCATGTTGCGTATTTTGTTGCGCGGATGAGTCAAACAGCCGAAACAAGGGTGATTCGTTTATGATCCAACCTCCTAAGACACTACAGAATGTTTGTGTATGTCTCTGTCGTTGAAACATTTTTACCGTTTTACCCTTATTGTTTTCGGCTTATTTACAGCTGCCAACGCTTGGGCGTTGCAAATCAGCCAACCCGTGCTGATGTCCAGGCTGGGCGAACCGCTGAGATTGCAATTCATCGTCACTGAGGTGTCTGCATCTGAGGAACAATTGCTCACCCTTGCAGTGGCTGAACCCAAAATTTATGAGAGCACGCAAATAAAACGCGTCAGCGGTTTAGACAACATTTCGTTCGAGATCACCAAGCAAGCCAACGGCAATTACCTGGTTTTAGCCACTGGCAGCCAGCCCATGGTGGACGAATACGCTGATCTGGTCATTGATTTCGATTGGGCCACCGGGCGGCGATTCATCAACATCGGCCTCAATATCAAAAATGCGCCGCCACCTGCGGCCAGCATGGCCACCACCCCACCCGCACAAGCTGTCAATCAGCCTTTGGGTCCAGCACCTGCCAGCCCAGACACCTCAGCTGCTACCGATGTCTCCCATACGCCTGTTACCGAAACGGCTCCCACTGCTGCAACCGTCAGCGAAACAGAACACACGAACACGGCAACACCAGCAACCTCTTCTGCCGCAGATACCCCTGATCCCATGGCTGCATCTACACCGTTGGAAGTCAAAAAAGGCGACACGGCCAGCAAACTCCTGATGGGATTGGTCAATCCCGACATATCTCTTGACCAATTGCTGTTGGCCATGCTCCAACAAAATCCCAAAGCATTTGTCAACAACAATGTCAACCGACTCAAAGCAGGTGCGCTGGTGACACTGCCTAAGCCTTCAGATGCAGCGATTTTTGATCGCCAGCAAGCGCGCGAGGACATTCGCTTACAGGCCGCCGATTTCCAAGCCTATCGCGCCTCTTTGGCCGCAACCGCTTCGCTTGCGCCACAAACGCAAGGCAGCCAGCGTGAAAGCAGTGGCAAACTCAAAGCTGATGTGGTGACACCAGCCAACGCCCCTGCTGACCAATTGACACTGAGCAAGCCCGGTGACACCGAGGCAGAAAAAATCGCCAAACAACTGCAGACCGACGAAAGCGCCAGGCAATCCAAAGAAGTTAGCGACAACTTGAGCCAACTGAGCCAGCTGTCTCAGGCGGCCTCCCAATTTAACCAAGGTGTTGCAGGACGTTTCCCCGGTTTGAGTGCCAGCTACGAGCAAGGCATGGCTTGGGCCCAGCGGCATATGTTCGAGTTGATCGCTGGCGTGGCA
>JBJTXF010000193.1:0-4907 GCA_046082145.1 Limnohabitans sp.
GTGGTGAAATGCAACAAGTGGGCGCGGCCCCGGTTTATCCGCCAAATGCAGCATCTGGTGCTAACAAACCGGCATCTGCGACGGCCACTTCGCCTGCTGGCACCCCTGCCAACCCTGCGTCTGGCAACAAAGATGCAACTACCTGAAGGCGTTTTCGCACGGACCTGCAGGTGACGCTTTCATACACAGACAGCTGAATCCAAAGGTTTTGACATCTTTCTTTTCAATTCCTCTGATTGCCGTTCTGCGCAAAGCGTTGGACGGTACATAGAGTTTGGGATCAAACGCGTGAGAGCGTTTTTTTCCGTCCTTGAATTCAAAATTCGCGCCTATACAAAATACCGGACCCGCATTTTGGTTAGCGACCTCAAACAACATCAAACTGGGGTCATCATTTGACCATCCTGAACGTATATTCAATTGTTTGAGTTCTGTCGGTGTCAACTCTGTTTGACTAAGGGGGGGGACATGGGAAAACCAACCCATGGCGAACAATGATCCATAGCAACTGACGCAGCTTGTGGCCACGAAAAATATGGCCAAGCCACGAGTTCTTGAGCTTTTCATGACATTGAATTCTAAGGCGCATGTATTATAGCAACGGGAGTATGTCCCTCAGGCTTGCACCGCTGTGGTTTGGGCGCGGCCCCAACGTTTCAAAAGGTAAGCCTAGTCGGTTGACCCAAAAACTTTTAAAGCCAAACCAAGTTGCACCCAAGGCATCCCAGCTGTTGCTAGATACAAATAAGACCTCACGAACATCAGTCGGATAGTGGTGTGTGACCAAACCATAGCTCTGCGGGGTGGTTTTGAATTGCCTCACCTCATCCACGGACAACACTTTGTCTATATAGCCAGTCATGCCTGCGCTGCTGACTGCGGAGTGAAGCATTTCTGGACTGCCATTGGAAAGAATGGCTGATTGCATGCCCGCATTTTTCAGCGCCTGCAGCACCTCTAAATTTTCCTCGAATGGTTCAAGGTGTGAATACTGATCCATGAGTTGCTTTTGCTTTGCAGGTGTCAACTCAAGCTGCAGTCGTTGGCAACTGTATTGCAAAGCCAATCTGGTTAGATCCCAAAAGGATTGGTAGTGGCGACTGCCCAGGGGATTGAGTGGGTCACTTAAAGAAATCAAACGGCTGTATTCAATTTGCTTGTCACGCCACAACACTGACAAGGCTGCACCTTGTCCGGGAAATAAGGACTCTGCCACGGCACCCACTGAGTACACATCAAAAAGCGTTCCGTAAGCATCGAACACCACCAGTCGAATCATGAATGCTCCAGCAATAAGGTTTTCTGTTATCAAAGTTGGCAAAGCATGGTGGATTTACCCGTCTGCAAGTCACCATCGTATACTCAAAAGATGAAAATCCTTGTTCTCAATGGCCCCAATTTGAACTTGCTGGGTACCCGTGAACCTGAGTTGTACGGTGCCCGCACGCTGGACGATGTTCATGCTTTGTGTTTACAAACTGCAAATTCGCTGGGGTATGAAGCCGAATGCTTTCAGAGCAACCATGAAGGTGAATTGATCGACAAAATCCATGTGTATGGCAAGTTGCACAAAGAGGGTTCAGCGCTTGGCGCAGTGTTCAACCCCGGCGCGTTGACCCATACCTCTGTTGCATTGCATGATGCCATCAAGGGTTGTGGACTGCCCGTGATCGAAGTTCATATTTCAAACATACACGCCCGCGAAAGCTTTCGCCACCATTCATTTGTTTCGCCAGTTGCTCGGGGAACTGTCATTGGATTGGGCATTCATGGCTATGAGTTGGCTATCCGAGGTTTAGTGGCCGTCTCGCCATGAAAATTTCTGTGCTGTGCGTACTGATTGCAGGGGTATTGCCATTGATAAGTACCGCGATTGCTAAATGGGGTTTTCGCGATTTCGACAACCATCACCCGCGCGATTGGTTGTCACGCCAAACCGGATTTCGCTCACGCGCCAATGCAGCGCAACTCAATGCTTTTGAGGCGTTTCCCTTTTTTGCTATCGCAGTTGTTCTTGGTTTGGTCTTGTCGCTTGATCAAGCTGTATTAAACCGTTATTGCTTGGTATTTGTGGCTGCGCGAGTGCTGTATCTGGTGGCTTATTTAGCGAATTGGGCCAGTTTGCGAACCTTGTGCTGGCTGGTGGCTTACGCCAGTTGTTTTGCGATTTACCTGCAGTTGTTGGTATGACCCCTTGATACTGCCGTTACTGATGTATCACTTTGCAAGGTCCTTTGATATTTCTTTTTTGTTTCATTTGTTCGCAGCGCTCCATCGCTTTTCGCTCAGCCACTGCTGACATCTTGACGTAAATAGAGCATGTGAAAATCATTTTTTCCTGATCCATGCTGCTGTCATAACTGGTCGCGCAGCGGCCAATGTCTCCAAGGTTGGGTTTCTCATGTCGGTAGGCCTCTTGCAACGGGCCGGGCAAATCATGCACATGCACAGAAGGGTAGACATAAGGCTCGGCAAATGAACAGGTGCTCACAGCCCACAGCATCATGCCTATCGTCACGGACAATATTTTTTTCATGTGACTGATCTTAAGCCAGACCACTTGTCATCCGCCTGAGCAGGCCAAGCGTTGTGCAAGTGTTTCGCCGCTTATGAGAAACCCGTCGCCAAGGAGCACCTATGAAACGATTCACACCGCAGGCCTTGTTAATTATTTTGACTTCTTTTACATCAGGTGCTTGGGCGGATCATCCGCGCTGGCAGCACCGTGAACGCACGGTGATAAAGTTAGAAATGCACAGCGGTTCAGTCCGCCATGGGCACTCGGGTGGTGCCTACCGCCATGGTCATGGCGGCCATCGACATGGACACGGGTCTTTGGACTGGACGCCCTGGGCCACCGCCGCCTTGTTGGGCTCTGCCCTTTATTGGACTCATCTCCAGGCGCAGCCTGTGGTGACCACGCAGATTGTGTCGTCCCCAGTGGTGTACAGCACCCCGCGAGTGGCTTATTTTTGTCAAACCAGTCAGCAGTATTACCCAGTCGTTCCGGTTTGCCAGGTGCCTTGGCAAGCAGTCAATTACTGAAACTCACAAAGAGACAATGGTTTTTTCGCCTTGGCGTTGAGAGTGCCTCAGTTTTGCACCCATTTTCTCCACCTCCACACTGGCGCGTTTGCTTGCATAAACTTTGTTTTTCAACCAACTGATTTCATCTTCCAAGTTGTTTTCTGAAGTCAAGCTGCAGTGCCACGTTTTTCGGTCGCTGTCCCAACGGTAACCGCGCGCTTTGAGCAAGTCTTTGGTGTCAAACGGAGAGCCCAAAGCATACAGGCGAAATTGCGGTTGGTTGAGGGTTTCTAGCAGCCGCAGCAAAACCGGCTGTTGGCTTTGCGGCAACACCATTGACAGCAATGTCAACAAGGCCCAGCAATCCATTTCTGCCCGATGTGCCTCGTAAAAATAGCCTTGCGTATGCAGCAGATATTCCAACTTGGCAGATCCCAAACCTTCTGATTTCCAGTCGATGTCTTTGATACTGCATACCCACGGTTTATTTTCAAATTCAGGCCAGCGTTGTTCGACAAAAGGACGGTCGAAAGAAGCATTGTGTGCAATCACCACCGATGTCTGCGCCAACATGGACTGCACTTCTTGGTCGTTGATGCGCTTGCCTCGCACCATGTCGTCTGTGATGTGGTGAACCGCAGTGGTTTCGGGTGGAATCGGAACGCCAGGGTCTTCAAGTTCATCAAATACTTTCACTGCGCGGTGAATTTGACCCGTTTGCGGATCAAATTCAAACAAAATCATCCCCAGTTCGATCACTTTGCACGCTGCAGTACTGAGACCTGTGGTTTCAGTGTCCAGCACCATGCCCTTGAGCAAAGGACGGCCTGCTGGCGCATCGCTGAAAACATGTTGAGGTTTAAGCCGGCGAAGTACCCGGTAGTCAGGGTGCAGCTCAAGCAACAAAGCCATGTCAGCGGCCTGGCTATCATTAGGAATGGTGGGGTTCATCAATGGGACTTTGTGAATACTTCTACAAGTCAAACGCGTAGTGTAAGCTCAGGCTGATGCATGCTAGCCATCATGGTGCATGGTTTTTCTGCATACGCTTGAGAGCCAAAGCACTCGCATAAACCAATGCGGGTCCTGCATAAATCAGACCGGTATAAATTTGAACCAGGTCAGCACCAGCATGTATTTTTTGTACCGCGTCCTCCGGGCTCATCACACCGCCAACCCCGATGATGGGAAACTGCGGACCGAGTTGTTCACGCACAAAACGAATCACGCGGTTACTGGCTTCGCGCACGGGAGCACCCGATAGGCCACCGGTTTCCATTGCGTATTGAAGCCCTTGAACCGCATCGCGGGCCAGCGTGGTGTTGGTGGCGATCACCCCCCAGGCGTTATCGGCAGATGCACCATTGCGCATGCAGCATTGGCGCAAGGTATTGCAAAGTTGATCCAATTGCATATCGTCTAAGTCAGGCGCAATTTTGATAAACACAGGCACATGGCGTTGGTGTTCAATAGCCAATGCTTGACGGTGTGTTTGCAGCATGTCAATCAATTGCACAAAAGCTTCGTCGGTTTGCAATTGACGCAAATCCTTGGTGTTTGGACTGGAGATATTGACCGTGATGTAGTCCGCATGGGGGTAAACCGCTTCTAAGCATTGACGGTAATCATCGTTGGCGTGGGAGATAGGTGTAGCCGCATTCTTGCCAATATTCAGACCCAACAGCATGGGCGAGTTGGCGTTTTTTCTGAACTGTGCTCTAGATACATGTGACAGAAAACTGTCCAAGCCGCCATTGTTGAAACCCAATCGGTTGATCAAGGCATTCGCTTTGGGCAAGCGAAACATGCGTGGTTTGGGATTGCCCGGTTGTGCCAATGGCGTGACGGTGCCCACTTCGACAAACCCAAAGCCCATGTGT
>JBJTXF010000194.1:0-2545 GCA_046082145.1 Limnohabitans sp.
AAGGGGAAAAAAGAGCGCAAGAAACAGGGAGAAGAAGGACAGGATGAACAAGGGGGGGGGCCCGGGAAGCGCACAGGAAGAAGCTTGTCGCACATAGTTCAAATATTGTCGCCATGTGAAAAACATCTGGCGAAACCGGGACCAATGACCACCTACAACACCCCAGAGCAAACGAAACAGCCACAATACAGCCAATGCATAGCCACAATTGGCATGCCAGACCATGTTGTCGAATACCAGCACGCTGATCACTGAACCAAGCATCAGCAACACCAGCGCCCAATGAAACAGGCGAGTGGGCAAATCCCATACTTTGATCAGGTAAGCCATGTGATGTTCAAAAGAGGATGACAGAAACCATATGGTATGCGAGCAGTGTGCAAAAAAGATCGGTCTGGTTTATATTGCGGAAAACTTCACTGGGAAAATCGCCATGAAATACCTTGTTACCTCCGTCTGCATTCTCTTGGCTGGCATGGCGATGCCAGCCCATGCTCAGTTTGCCAAAGCCGAAGATGCGATCAAATATCGCCAAAGTGCGCTGTTTGTCATGGGTCAGCATTTCAGCCGGCTTGCCGCCATGGCCCAGGGAAAAATCCCATTTGATGCCAAAGCTGCTGCTGAAAATGCCGCTGTCGTCGAGTCGATGTCCAAGTTGCCATGGGCTGCTTTTGGCGAAGGCACTGAGCAGGGGGGCAACACCAAAGCCAAGTCAGAAATTTGGTCAGACAATGCCAAATTCAAAGAAGCCGCTGACAAAATGATGGCTGAAGTGCTGAAACTCAGCACGGCTGCCAAGACCGGTAAAGCGGACGATTTGAAGACTGCTGTCAGCGCCACAGGCGGTTCTTGCAAGAACTGCCACGACAATTTCCGCAACAAATAACCCCCCTTCCTGATCTGCCACTGGCCACCTGACATGCCAAATCAATGGCAGCTTTGGTAAGAGCTCAGGGCTTAGGCGGGCTGCTCAGCCATTCATGCAGCACTTCTTCGTTGTGCTGCCCGAGCATGGGTGGGGGTAGATGTTGGCGAACCGGTGTTTCGCTCATTTTGATTGGGCTGGCCACCAGAGACAACGCCTCACGCAGCGGGTGTTGAAACGTTTGCACCATTTGCCTGTGGCGCACATGCGCATCCGCAAACACCTCTGCCAAATTGTTGATCGGGCCGCAGGGCACTTTGGCTTTTTCGAGCAAGCCAAGCCATTCGGCTTTGTGTTGTGTGAGCAGCCGTTGCGCCAGCATCGGAATCAACGTGTCTCGGTTTTGCACCCTGTCTTGGTTGCGCACAAAACGAACATCCGCAGCCCACTGGGGTTGCCCTAAACATTCGCAGAGTTTGGCGAATTGTGAATCGTTGCCAACCGCAACAATGATGTGATCTCTTTCGCCAGTGGGTTTGGAAGCGACTTCGAAGACTTGGTAGGGAACGATATTGACATGCGCGTTGCCCATGCGAGCAGGTGGCGGTTTTGGTGGTGAATGCACCAGAAAATTGGCCCCTAAATTGGCCAGCATGGCCACTTGTGTGTCCAGCAACGCCATGTCGATGTATTGTCCAGTGCCGGTGTGTTCTGCGTGACGCAAGGCGGCCAAGATGGCCACGGTCGCATACATGCCTGTGAACAAATCCGCCACTGCCACTCCAACCTTTTGGGGTCCGCCGCCTGCGTCGTCTCGCTCGCCGGTCACACTCATCAGGCCGCCCATGGCTTGTACCGCGAAGTCGTAGCCAGCCCGGTCCGCATAGGGGCCGGTTTGCCCAAAACCCGTGATGCTGCAATACACCAGCTTGGGGTTGATGGACTTGAGCGATGCATAGTCCAAGCCGTAGCGCTGCATATCGCCGACTTTGAAATTTTCAACCAGCACATCGGCGCGGGCGGCCATCTCGCAGATCAGCTGCTGGCCTGCTGCGCTGGACAAGTCGCAAGTGATGGAGCGTTTGTTGCGGTTGGCACCTAAAAAGTAGGCAGACTCGGCGCTGTGTTTGCCGTCAGGGGTAGGTAAAAAAGGCGGGCCCCATCCGCGGGTATCGTCACCCACATCGGGGCGTTCTACTTTGACCACATCGGCGCCGAGATCCGCCAAAGTTTGGGTACACCAAGGTCCTGCCAGAACCCGCGACAAATCGAGAACACGAACACCATCTAATGCATGCATGGGCGAATTGTCCACCAAAGCCATAGCGCCCGATGACAAAGCGATGCAGACACCAAGAGCATCTCGCTCAAACGGTTGAGCAGGTGTGCTCTGGGGCGATAATCCTGACAAAGTACCCGTATATGAGCACACGCATTCTGATCATTGCACACGCCCCATTGGCCAGCGCCTTGCGTGATTGTGCATTGCATGTATTCCCCGAATGCGCCCAAGAGGTGTTGGCCATAGATGTTCCGCCCCAAGAAGCGCCAGAGGTCACGTATGACCATGTGTTGCAGTGCATGCAAAGCGATGCCTTATGGCAAACCTTGGTGTTGACCGATGTCATGGGAGCCACACCTGCCAATGTGGCGCAGCGATTGGTCAACCTCCAAGACACC
>JBJTXF010000195.1:0-4485 GCA_046082145.1 Limnohabitans sp.
CCCGTCAGTGTGGAGAATTGGAGCCGGGCAATTGGTGCTTTTGAACGGACGCTTTTGACACCTGCACCTTTCGACCTTTTCTTGAAAGGCAATGCACAAGCCATGTCGAAATCTGCCAAGCTGGGTTTGGAAAAATTCATCAGCACAGGTTGTGCTGGCTGTCACAACGGCGTGACGGTGGGTGGCCAAAGCTATCAAAAATTCGGTATCACGCAAGACTACTGGCAAGTCACTGGCAGTACACCCAAGGATGCGTTCAAAGGCTACGACAAAGGCCGCTTTCACGACACCAAAAATGAAGCAGATGCATTCATGTTCAAAGTGCCTCAATTGCGAAATGTCGCTGTCACTGCTCCTTATTTCCACGACGGATCCGTCGAAACATTGCCCCAAGCTGTCAGAGTCATGGCGCAGTTGCAATTGGGCAAGCAGTTGTCTGATGAGGATGTATCGCACATGGTGAGCTTTTTGGAGGCCTTGACCGGGGAGATTCCCGCTGACTTTGCCAATGTGCCACGATTACCCGCTGCGCCTCACTGATTCAACTTGAAGTGCATTTTGTCTAGTCACAGATTTTTTTCACTGCATTTGCTCATAGGCGCAGTGCTGTGCTTCCATTCTTTTGCATGCGCTGAATGGTCGTATTTCTCAAGTTCGGACGGTGACACGATATTGATTGACCGTGGTACGTTGGTGCAAAGCAAGAATAGAAACGCTACTATTTGGATGCTGACTAATTACGGATCACCAACTGCTCAGAGTGTTTTATCTGTTGCCAAGTGGGTTGAATTTGACTGCGACCGCAGCAGGTACAGATACCGTGCGCTGTATGGATATGAAGGTCAGATGCAAACTGGCGCCAAATTAATTAATATGACTAAAATTACTGAGTGGGATATAGTTAACTACGGTACAGTTCTAAAAAATATCCAGCTCATTGCCTGCTTACGTGGACCTCTGCTCAGATAATAAAAATCAATCAAATGGATATGCAATTCGTAGAAACATCCTTGCTTCGCGTTGGGTACAGGGAATGGAACCCACAAGCCGCAAAAACGATTGTTCTGGCACACGGATGGCCTGACAGCATTCGTTGTTGGCACCACGTAGTTCCTGAGTTAGTGCAAGCTGGTTACAGGATAGTTGCACCAGCACTTCGCGGTTTTTTACCCACGACCTTCCTGTCGGAATCCACTCCGCGTACCGGGCAATTGTCAGCATTGGGCAGAGACATGGTGGAGTTCGTGCAAGCGTTGAATTTGCATCAGCCAGTTTTGGTCGGACATGATTGGGGGGCACGTGCAGTGGCCAATGCGTGTGGCTTGGTGTCTGATATTGCCAGCCACATGGTGTTGCTCTCAGTGGGCTATGGTACGAATGATCCATCACAGCCACTCACCATGGAACAAACACAACTGTATTGGTATCACTGGTTCATGGCCACTGAACGGGGCCAGCGCACAGTGCGTGCTGAAGGCAAAGCGTTTGCCCAACGCATGTGGGATACCTGGGCTCCTAGCGGTTGGTATTTGCCGGATGAATTTGAACAAACAGCCATGGCTTTTAACACGCCTGATTGGGCAGAAGTCACCTTGCATTCCTACCAGCAACGTTGGGGGCATGCCGAGCCTGATCCTTATTACGCGAAGGATGAAAAATCATTACATCCAGCACCTGTCTTGGATGTGCCAACTTTGATACTTCATGGGGTTGCAGATGGTGTCAGCTTACCCGCAACTTCGGCCCATAAAGAAAAGTTTTTTAAAGGCCGTTACGAAAGACAACTGTTGGCGGGCGTGGGGCATTTCCCTCAGCGGGAAGCGCCAGCCAAAGTAGCTCAGGCTATTTTGAATTTCATCAATTGATCAGCTATCTAGCCAGTCGCAAATGACTCGCCATTGCTGCAAATCTTTTTCAACTTTGTTTGGCGTGATGTCAAACAAGCTAAGACCGTGCGCCGCCAAATGCAGATAGTATTGGGTGTCACGCAAATAACCCACGATGGGGACATCTAATTTGGCCATGAATTCGTGTAATTTGCTGGCCGCAATCGTCCGCTCGTCAACGCGCATTCCAATGATGCCAAGCTTGGTTTTGGTGTTTTTAGTGATCTCCCGCAACTGTGTGATGAAAGCTTGCGCTGCATACATATCAAAAATGCTGGGCATGATGGGAACAAGCAATTTATCAGCGCGGCTAATGACTTCCTTGAAGCGCCATCCCCCAAGGCCACCTGGCGTATCTATGACAACATGGGTGGTTCCTCTTGGAGGTTTAGCAGTTAGCACCAAATCGGCTTGCAATTCCCATGTGGCAATTTTGCTGGCCCCAGGAGGGCGCAAATCCAGCCAGATCTTGGAAGATTGCTGAACATCTGCATCTCCAAGCATGACTGCATGGCCGCGTGAGGCAAAAAATCCAGCCACGTTCGTTGAGAGGGTGGATTTTCCGGATCCGCCTTTGGGGTTGGCAATCACAATCACTGGCATATCAAGACAATTCCCACCCTTTGCTGTTTCTGCAATACGTCAGTGCTTGGTTATACAAGGCTTTTCCAGATTGACTGCCTTTAACAGACATTAAATAACTCTTGAAAGGCATCATATCGGTGGAGCGGGCACAGTCAAAACCACGGCCGATATCGCCATTCAAATGCAGTACAGCTCTACCTGTTGCTTGTGTTCTTTTGAAAGAAGCCCCTAAAAATGCCACTGCACATGCAGATTCACAGATTTGGCCTTCAGTCACAATCAACTCGATCGCCTGCGTTTTGAACCATTGCCCGATTTGCATTCCAAGTTCCAATTCACCTTGTGAAGAATTCACATATACAGGTGAGACTACTCGGCTACCATTTTTTCGTACACAGGGCTTGATGTTAAGCACCAGCCCACTCAGTGCGGCAACCGCGTTGCTATCGAGTTGTCCTGAAAATTCCACAAACTCCAAAAATCCCGACATGCATTCAGGATAGCGAAGCCGGCTGTGCCGGGTTTCAAACTTTTCTCCCTGCACAGAACTGACTAATTGAACTTGAGAGGTAGGATAACCATAGTTGTTGGAACCCAAAACCACATGAAAAGGAGCAGCTTCTTGTTGTGTGCTGAGCGAGGGTGTTGCGCAACCCACCAAGGCGCTCAAAGTCAATAAAAGAATTTGTTGAGTGATAGATGTGTTCATAGGTGACCTTGAGAGATATTTGGGCATGCTTTCATCTCTAGAGGGTCGTCACCAGGTGAAAAAACTTGAGATCTGGCAACCGTTCAAAAAGAACGGTTACCACCCAAAAATCAGTGCACCACCATCAGAGTGAATGGGAATACATAGGCCTGCAAAGTCACCAAAATGCCCACCAAACAAGCTAAGGCAATCGAGTGGAAGAAGACATAGCGAAGAATGTCGCCTTCGTGGTTAAACCAGCGAGTGGCGGTGGAGGCAACCACAATCGATTGTGCATCGATCATTTTGCCCATGACACCGCCAGAACTGTTTGCAGCGCCCATCAGATTAGGCGAAAGACCCAGTTGCTCCGCCGCCACTTTTTGCATGCCCCCAAACAAAACATTGGATGCAGTGTCAGAACCCGTCAATGCGACACCTAACCATCCCATCAACGTGCCGAAAAACGGATAGAACACGCCCGTGTTTGCAAAAGCCAGTCCAAGAGTGGTGTCGGTACCGGAATATCGGGTGAGGTATCCCAATGCCAGCATCAATACGATGGTCAGCAATGAGTAACGAACCAACCACAGGGTCTTGAAAAATATCTGCACCATGTTCCATGGGTTGTACTTCATAACCAAACCACCCACTATGGCGGATAGCAAGATACCTGTACCAGTGGCAGATAAGAGGTTGAGTGTGTAAATCGCGCTCTCAAGTTTGGGAACCGGCACCACTGGAGGCATTTTTTCAATCAGATTGTGCAAGCCTTCCATGGCAAATTGCGGTGCAAAAATACTGTTCAACCAGGTTTTGACAACCGGCAATCCCCAAAGAAAGATAAATACGGTCAATATGGCCCATGGAGTCCAAGCGCGAATCACATCAGCGCGTGAATGCTGTGTGATGGCACGAGCAGGTTGTGCTTGTCCACCATCGCTTTCATGACCTTTGAGAGACACGGATGTCCAAATGGTTTTGGGTTGCCAGTAGCGCAAAAAAGTTACCAGGCAAGCCATGCTCACGACAGCGGCAATGATGTCAACCAGCTCTGGGCCAATATAGTTAGACACCAAAAATTGCATGATGGCAAAACTTGCACCTGTGACCAAAATGGCAGGCCACACTTCCCACATTGCGCGCCGCCCTGCAAAAGCCCAAATCAACCAAAACGGAACCAGCAAAGAGAAAAATGGCAGTTGTCTTCCCACCATGGCAGATACTTCCATGGCATCGTAACCATGCACTTTGGCTAGGGTGATGATAGGTGTTCCCAACGCGCCAAAAGCTACTGGCGCTGTATTGGCAATAAGCGACAAACCC
>JBJTXF010000196.1:0-3285 GCA_046082145.1 Limnohabitans sp.
TGCAAAGATTTAGCTGTCCTCAACCATGACTTGGTCAACAGCGGGTTGTCTTTCCTCAATGCTTGTGCTTGAGTTTTGTCAGCATAAGGGCCAGTCACCAAAATGTAATAGGGCTTGCTGCCTTTGCGTTGCGTGAACAGCACCTGGCCAGATTTAAAAACAAGTGAAGTGGACTGAAACTGACGCGCTTCGTTCAGACTGTCAAATGCACCGTGTTGCATCACCCAGGCATTAGGGTCGAGCTTCGCCACCCAATTCGGGTTATCTGCTTCTTTGGTTTTGTCTGATTTTTCTGAGGGCGCAACAACCACTGACGCGGCAGGTTCTGCCCTGGCCGTTTCAGAGACAGGTGTTGGCGGCGTGGCAGCGGATACTGGTGCTGGTGCTGGTGCAGATGATTGCATCGTGGCAGCGACCGCCGTTTCAGGGCTGGATGGGACAACCAGTTCTTCTTTGCCCGGGCTCAAGGCCTCGGTGGGCTTCACCACAGCTGTGCTGCTGGACGACATAGACACCGTTGGTGTCGGTGGCACAGGTGTAGCGGGGGGTTGAGTATCTTCGGTTGTCTCAGCGGTGGGTTTGACTCCCGACAAATACGCCCGCATACTTTCCCATTCTTGCAACACACGGTCTTGGTTGATGAAAGCCAACGCGGTCAACAAAGTTAGCAAGACCAGCAAACTCACCCAGGCCCAAGCGCCGCGGCGAACGCTAGATGCCGGGTTGGCTTCCCAAGACTTGGCCAGTTCTTCACCAGAAGGCACACCAGTCAATTCAACGGGTAGTCCCATTTCAGGGTCTTTGAAAACATCTGGCAGGACTTTGACCGAGGATTTGTTTTCAGACAAATCCAAGGGCGGAGGCGGAACCGGAGGCAGACTGACCGAGACATCTTCCATGGGAGACACAGCTTTTTTTTCTTCACTGGTCACTTGCTTGGCACCCGGCCAATCCTCCAATGTTTCCAACCTCGCAGGCTTCGCAAGTGAGGGGGTTTCAGACTCCAAAACCCATTGCAGGAGATTTTTTCCAAACGCTGCAAGCTTTTTATCGTAAGCACTGCGGCTGTTAATCAACAAAATCACATTGATGTTGCTGGCTGGAAAACCATTGACCAAACGGGCAAGCAACTGCAATTCAAAATCTTGGATCCCATGTGTATCGGGAAAAATCATGTAACGCTTGGGAGCGGTTTGGTTGGTTTTGTCCAGCGCTTGGTCCACGGTCAAGCTGGAAAGAATGTCGTTGAAACGGTCTACCAAACGGTCGGAGTCTGCAGAAGTCCAAAGCTCGATATTGGGCTCGCCTTGATGGCGTAAATGTTGAAAAATGCGTTTACCGTAATGGGTGAGCGCCGCTTCATCTTCACCCAAAATAGCCAAATTCAAACGACCTTCACGCAAGGATTTGAGCAAAATTTCAAACCGGAGTTTGTCAGCTTGGCTTTGGTAGAAGTCGCTCATGGTTGGGCTGCTGTCATGTCGTCATCAGTGAAAGAGAAAACCGTTTTCGTCATAGCGCATATTGTCAGGTATGCGCAATGTCGGCTTGACCATGCCACCAGTGTCTGCATAACTTTGGTTCAAGCTAAACACATAAGCAATCACCTGAGCCACGGCATGGTAGAGACCTTCATGGATGGGATGGTCTAGTTTGGTGGTGAAGTACAAGGCTCTGGCCAATTCCGGTGCTTCAAACACATACACACCCGATTCCTTGGCACGCTCACGGATGCGCTGTGCGAGTTCGTCGGTGCCCTTGGCGACCAAGGTGGGTGCTCCGTCTGAATTCGGGTCATAACTCAAAGCCACGGCAAAGTGCTGTGGGTTGGTAATCACCACATCGGCATCTTTGACTTTTTCCATCATGCGGTTGTTGGCCATTTCACGCTGGCGACGGCGAATCGTCGCCTTGACTTCAGGACGACCCTCAGAATTTTTCATTTCGTCTTTGATTTCTTGACGGGTCATCTTCAGGCGCTTATTGGTTTGGTAATGCTGCAAAGGTACGTCAGCAAGCGCGATCAAGATCAAACCCATACTCATCCAAAAGCAAGCGTCCAAAATCAAATTGCCAGCGTGGTGTATGGCTGTACCAAGCTCCATGCGGTTGATAGAAATCAAATCATCAATGTTGTTGCTCACCACCATCCACAAAATCACGCTGATGAGCAAAAACTTGATGATGGCTTTGCCCAAGTCAATCAGCGCCTTCATACCAAACATTCGGGCCAAGCCTGCAATGGGATCAAGTTTTTTGAATTTAGGCGCCATCAAACCCACAGAGAACACCAATCCGCCGCTCAAAACAGTAGACAACACAGCCACCAATGCCAATAAAACCATGATCGGAAGAATCAATAAGTAGCCATCGATGACAGATTGAAAAAAAATACCGGGCAACAGCTCTGCCTTGTCCATGATCTTGCGGTCAAACTGCAATTGCGAAGAAAACAAATGACCAAGTCTGTGAAACATGTAGTTACCAGCCAGACTGAAAAACAAAGTGGCCGTGATCAAGACGGCTGCAGTGGGCAGTTCAACAGAACGCGCTAACTGACCCTCTTCGCGCGCTTTAGACAGCCGCTGTGCGGTCGGTTCTTCGGTCCGTTCAGCGGAATCGTCGGCCATGACCTAGCCCCCAAGCAGCATGCCACGCATCTGCCCAAATGTTTGTACCCACCACCAACTGATGCGATTGACCATGCTCGGGACGGCCAACCACATCACCACGAAGCCTGATAACAAAATAGCTGAAAAACCCACTGAAAAAATATTCAGGCTCGGAGCAGCGCGGGTGATAAAACCCACTCCAATGTTGACGAACAACAAGGTGATCACGACCGGCAATGAAATCAGCAACGCCGCTACAAACATCATGGCACCCCAAGCGGTCATTTTGCCTAGCAGATCTTGCGTCATCAACACTTTGCCAATGGGAAACAAAGTGAACGACTCCAGCAACAATCCGAACACAATCAAATGACCACCGATGGATAAAAACACCAGCGTACCCAAGATATTGAAAAACTGTGACACGACAGGCACACTGCCCATGGAGGGATCGACCATGGTAGCCATCGACAAACCCATGGATCCGGATACGGCTTGGCCAGCCGTGACGATCGCAGCCGTTGCCAATTGCATGATCATGGCCATGGCAAGCCCGATGAACAGCTGATTGAAAATCTCTTTGAGTCCTTCTGCGGTGACTGGGTCAATCTTGGGAATATCCATTTGAATGGATAAAAAAATGGTCAGCACCATGGCGATAGAAATGCGAATT
>JBJTXF010000197.1:0-3322 GCA_046082145.1 Limnohabitans sp.
GAAAAAACGCGGCTTGTGCCGCGCCTGCGTTGGCTTGCGCAGCCAACACGCGTTGCTGTGCAGCACGCACATCCGGACGGCGCTGCAAAAAGGATGCGGGCACCATCTCGGGCAAAGGGGGTACCACTGGCAGCGATGCTGCGGGTGCCAATTGCAACTGACCGGGGGCTTGTCCCAGCAACACATCCACCGCATGCAGCAATTGGATACGGTTGCGGTTCATATCGATCAGCTGGGCTTGTGTGCTGTTGACTTGCAATTGCGCTTGCGCGACATCTGCGGCTGACACCACGCCTGCCTCATAGCGGTAGCGGGTCAATTGCAAGGCGCGTTCATAGGCGGTCTGAGCCAAGGCAAGCACGGCCGCCTGTTGTTCAGCAGCGCGAATCGCCACATAGGTTTGCACCAGGCTGGCTTGCGCTGACAAACGTGCCAACGCCAAGTCCTCGCGACTGGCTTGCAGTCCGGCTTGTGCCGAACTTACCGTCGCATCCAAACGACCCCACACATCCCACTCCCAGCTCAGCGGCGCGGTCACACTCACCGAGTTGGACGGGTGAGAGCCCGCCGCTTGCCCACGGCTGACACCCGTGTTCAGCGTTGCCGTGGGCCACACACTGCTTTGCGCCGAGGCCAAGGTGGCTTGTGCTTGTCGCACGCGAGCCGCCATCAACTGCATATTCAAATTGCCCGTTGCCATGTGTGTTTGCAGTTGGTTGAGCTCCGGGTCGTTGAACAGCGTCCACCAATCGGGGTCAATGCTTATCTGCGGCGTCTCGCTCTGCTGCATCTCGGGCATGGCCGGTGCAGGCGGCAATTTGGCTGTTTTGAAAAACACACTGCAGCCGCCCAGCCACAAGACCAAACTTCCCACCCAAAAACAACGGTGCCAACGGCTCATGCAACGGTTCCATTCAAATGGCTTGGATTGTGCCTGCGTGTGTCCGCGTGACGCTGCCCCAGCAACCAAGCCCTGGCATGTTCCAAACTGACGAATACGATGGGCGTGGTGTAGAGCGTGAGCAACTGACTCAACACCAAACCACCCAGCACAGACAAGCCCAAGGGCTGACGCATCTCAGCACCCACACCGTACGAGAGAGCCAGAGGAATCGCGCCAAGCATGGCGGCCACCGTGGTCATCAAAATCGGTCTCAATCGGGTTTGAGCAGACAAAAAAATCGACTGCGCTGCCGAGCGCCCCGAGCGTTGGGTTTGCAACGCCACATCAATCATCAAAATGGCATTTTTTTGAACGATGCCAATCAACAAAATCACACCGATCATGGCAATGACGCTGAACTCTTTGTCAAACCAGATCAGCGTCCACAAAGCACCTACGCCCGCAGAGGGCAAGCTCGACAAAATCGTCAGCGGGTGTAACAAGCTTTCATACAACACACCCAACACCACATACAAAGTGAGCAAGGCAGCGAGCAACAACAGCGGTTGTGTTTTCAGCGATTTTTCAAAGGCATTCGCGGTCCCCGCAAAACCGCCTCGCACAGACACGGGCAAGCGCAATTGCGCCACCGTGTCATGGATGGCCTCGGTGGCTTGCGACAAACTCACGCCCGGCGCCAAACTGAAACTGAAGGTGTCTGACGGCACACCGGCATCGTGCGACACCGACAACGACGCGCCGGTCATCACCACACGCGCAAACGCACGCAGGGGTACCGCCTGCCCCTGGTTGTTGATGACATGCAAGTCGTCCAATGAGGACGGGTTTTGCAGATAACTGGCACCCAACTCCAGCACCACACGGTACTGGTTGTGCGGGTTGTAAATGGTGCTGACTTGCCTTTGCGAAAAAGCATTGGCCAAGGTGGCGTCAATATCGCGCATGGTCAACCCGAGTCGGGCGATGGCATCGCGATCGATCACCAACGACGTTTGCAAACCACGGTCTTCGTAGTCGTTGTTGATGTCTTCGAGTTCTTTGAGCTTGGCCAATGCGCGTCTGATCTTGGGTTCCCATTCGCGCAACTCTGCCAATTCATCGGCCTTGATGGTGTATTCAAATTGTGAGCCGCCGGCCCTGGCCCCGATACGCAAATCTTGCACCGGCGTCATGAACAATCGGGCCCCCGGCTCTTTGGACAATTTGGCACGCAAGCGTTTGACCACCTCATCGGCGCTGGCATCGCGCTCATGGCGTGGCTTCAAGGTCATGAACATTTGCGCCGCGTTCCGCTGGCTGTTGCCGGTGAAGCCGGTGACATTGAGTACTGCCGGGTCGGCTTGAACGATCGCCAACATGCTGTGCAACCGTTGTTGCATGGCTTGGAAAGATGAACTCTGATCGGCCCGGATGTAACCGTTGACACGGCCAGTGTCTTGTTGCGGAAAAAAGCCTTTGGGGATGGCGCGGTACAAACTGACGTTGAGCAAAACGGTGGCCAACAACACCAGCCACATCAACCACTGGTGACGCAGCGTCCAGGCCAGACTGCGGCGATAGGCCCGAAGCATGTACTGCTGTCGGCGCGGTTTGACCGGCAAAGGACCGACGGGCAGCCATCGCGCGCACATCATCGGGGTGGTGGTCAATGACACCACCAACGACATCAATATGGCGGCTGTCATCACCACCGCAAATTCGTGAAACAAGCGGCCAAGCACACCACCCATGAACAAAATGGGAATGAACACCGCCACCAGCGACACACTGATGGCCACCACCGTGAACCCGATATCGCGACTGCCTTGCAACACCGCCTGTCGCAACGGCACACCGCGTTCTCGCAGGCGCGTGATGTGCTCGAGCACCACGATAGCGTCATCCACCACAAACCCAGTGGCAATCGTGAGCGCCATCAAACTCAAATTGTTCAAACTGAAATTGAGCAAATACATGACCGCGCATGTGCCTGCCAACGACAGGGGCACAGCCACCGCCGGAATCAACGCCGTGCGCCAGCGCTTTAAAAACAGCGCGACCACCAAAATCACCAAGCCCATGGAAATGGCCAGCGATTTTTGAATCTCAGCCAATGAGCCGCGAATGGTGGGCGTGCGGTCCGACACCACTTCCATGACCATGCCTGAGGGCACTTCATTTTGCAGAGCCGGCAACATACGCCGGACAGCATCGACCGCTTGAATCACATTGGCACCGTGTTGCTGGTAGAGCACCAGCAACACGGCTGGCTTGCCTTGAGACACGCCATCTGTGCGAACCTCTTGCATGGCCTCACTGACTTGCGCCACATCCTGCACGCGAACCGCACGGTTGTTTTGATAGCGAATCACCATGCCCGCGAAATCGGCAGGGGTGTAAGCCTGGTCATTGGCTTCGATTTGCCATGCCTGGTGTTCG